>JBAZZN010000065.1:0-11082 GCA_041658815.1 Thermoplasmatota archaeon | reverse complement strand
AGGACGTCGGGGAAGCCCCCGTGCAGGAGGCTCGTGGTGACGCCCGCGTAGGCTGGGTGCGTGAG
This sequence comes from Thermoplasmatota archaeon, assembly GCA_041658815.1. Lineage (GTDB taxonomy): Archaea > Thermoplasmatota > SW-10-69-26 > JACQPN01 > JAJPHT01 > JAJPHT01. Next base: position 11,017 of record JBAZZN010000065.1, on the reverse strand, counting down.
CGAGCCCTGGCCTTCCACGATGATGATATCAGGCCGCTTCTTTGCGGCCTTCAGCACGCATTCTTCCATCGCGCCCGCCACGAAGTCGCCAACGAGCGCGTCGAGGGGCGCGCCAGCGTCGCAGCCGATCATGATGCCCGTCTGGCCCGTCGCGACGAAGGCGGCGGTCAGGCCGCGGGAGCGTGCCTCGCGCGCAAGCTCCACGCTCGCGGTCATCTTGCCGCTGCTGCAGTCCGTGCCGATGGTGGTGACGACGAGCGATTCGACGCCGAGTCCCTCGCCAGTCGTGATGCGCTTGGGCGGATGCTCGAAACGCACGTCGCGGATGCTGGACGCATGCTCGGCGAATTGGGGGTCGCTCGCGAGCGGCGTGTGCAGGCCCGAGATGACGCGTAGGCCATGGATGAGCGCCTCGTTGATGTCGGCGCGCCAATCTTGGGGGAGGGCGCCTCCGACGGGCGCGATGCCTACCGCTAAGGCATCCGGCTTGAAGCGCAGCCCCTCCGCAACACTCCCGACGATCGGGATCCCCGAGCCGACCTCACCGATGAACTCGGACGCATCGTGCCCGGCCTTGGTGCGGTCCACCACGGCCACGACCTCGTCACCGCTCCAGCCGAGGCGCGCGTAGCGGAGGATGCAGTGCGCGGTCTTGGCGTGGCGCGGGTCGAATGAGTCGTGCGCGAGCACGAGGAGGCGCATGGGGCGCAAATCGCCTGCGGGCGAAAGAGGTTTGGCCACCCTTCCTGTTCTTTCACCACGGAGAAGCGGAGACCGGAGTCTTCCTACTATGGTGCGGCCGGGAGAGAGACGGAGAGATCGTGGGAAGGAGAGCCCGAAGGTTTGCCGCTCGATTAGGTGATCGTGGAGGGTGGGGAGGCGAGCCAAGGATCGTACAAGAACTTGCCGCTGGCGCGCACTTCGGCCCTTGGTCCATCGGCGGAGCCCCACCAGTTCGATCTTGCATCGAAAACGGTTCCATCACGTGCGTCAGTGTAAAAGCCGATAGCATTGGGTCCCGCGAGGCTCGTGTCGTGGATCGTCCCGGATTGACTGATGCAGTACCACCCCATCAAGCGCATGCCGCCGAAGAAGGTGGAGTTGTCGACATTGAACGCTGGCGGATCCGCTGCGTTGCAGCCGCTCGCGGTGATTTCTGAAACGGTACCTCGACCGTCGATTGGCACAGCAGCAACCCGCAAGTTCGATGCTCGAAGTCCGCCTCGGAGGAAGAAGGAGACGCTGCTGAGCACGTCGACGTCGCGGACCTGCAAGCCCTTCCCATCGAGGCCTAACCGCGCGGCAGACACATGATCAATATTGACATCTTTTCCCCCGATGAACACTTCCCCAAGACTCGAATCCACAACAGACACATTGCTCAGGTTGACCAGCGTGGACTCGAAGGTGAGATTTGCCCCAGCGAACAGCGCCTCGCTGACATTCCACGCCTGGAGGAAACTGACTTCAGCCAGGTCGGGAGAACCGCCGGTCACATCATGGACCCGAAGGATGCGCCCGCCGTTCAGGGTGTTCGACCCATCGACATCCGGACCGCTCAGTATCGTGGTATTGCCGAACCATGGGGTGAATGCGTCAAGGGTGATCGAGAAGCCGCCGCAGGATTCGAACGTATTGTTGTCAACGGATGCCCAGGCACCGCTCAATCGTCCGCAGTCGCCGCCTCTTCCGTCTACGAGGTTTCGGGTGACACGTCCATCGCGGATTGGGCCGTCGTCAACGGACCCCAAGAGGTTGAGAGCACCACCGATCGTATTGTGCGTGATCAGGATATCGCCGCGCGCCACGCCGCCATAGATCTCGAGCTCCCCCTCGCGGATGACGTTGTAAGCGATCAGGGCAGACGAATCGAGGGAGACATGGAACGAGCCTTCCACGTCATTCCGAACCGCAGTCAGGTCGTGGGCAGCAAGACTGACGCCGCCATAGGTCTGAAAGTAGAGATGAACCGTATTGTCGTTCACAACGAGATGATCTGCTTGCGCCCCGATGGCAAGGCCGATGATCTCCTCGAACGTATTGCCGCTCACCACGATGTTGGTCGAGGTGCGGGCGGGGCTCCCGAAGGGCCCGCCAGTGAGGATGCTCACCGCGGGCGAGCGAGCAGCCCCGATGAATGTGTTGTTCTCGATCGTGATGTTCGAGCTTCCCAAGACGCGGATGGCGACTTGGGTCGCGGGAGTGGAATACCCGAGTACTGGGGATTGGACTGCAGCAACGAAAGTGTTCCCACGGACGACGACGTGGGCGCTCGTGTTCTCGAATGCGATCGCCGCGGGCGCCATGCCTTCGCCGGCAAGAGACGCCACGGCAAGAGGCTCCATTGGCATCAGGACGAAGCGCGCGTTCTCGATCACGTATGGGTCCTCGGCTGTGCCTGAGCCCGTGACTCCCGTCAGTGGGGAGAATGACCCATCTCCGATGAACCGCATCGCGGGGACGCCGTTCCCGGCAACGGTGAATACGGCGCCAGTCGGTGGGGCCACGAGGACAAAGAGAAGAAGGAGTGCGCCTGCCCCTCGCATGTGCGATGAGACGCCAGTCTGGCTAAGTATGTTATCTCGGAAGACCCTGTGCGGATGAGCAGATTCCTGCTCGTTGGGGTCTTGGGTTCTTTGCGTCTTGGTGAGGTGTGGCGCGAGAGCGGACTCTCCGTCTCTCTGGGGGCAAGCCACCACGGCAGACCAAACTCCGTTCTCCGTGTCTCCGTGGTGAAGAACTCGGAGCGCTCGGCGCATTTCACAAGCTCCGCAGCAGCGCGTCGCCCTGCACGAGGCCGTACCCGTAGTAGTCATCGTGCGATGTCGGGTCTCCTGTGGAGAGCGGCCCGATCTTCTTGCTGGAGCCCATGAGCTGCGTTTTCACTGACTCCACGGTGGCCGCGTCCTTGTGCGCGAGGTTGGGCTTGGCTTCTAGGATCAGCGCGAGGACAGCGCCGACCATCGGTGCGGCTTGTGATGTCCCGCTGGCCATCGCGTACCCCTCGTCCTTCCAGGTGGAGAGCACGTCCACGCCGGGCGCGACGACCTCTGGCTTCTTGTCCGGGTCCTTCGCTCTCGTCACCGGCGACGGGACGCCGGGGAGGACGCTACCGTTTCCTTCCTTGCCCGTGCCGTGGCACGAGAAGTCCGCGATGGCCGCGTTCTTGTCCACCGCGCCGACCGCGATGACGCCCGCCACGCTTGCGGGGCTGTTGATGGGGCATTCCGTCTCGCCCTTGTCCTTCTGTGCGTTCCCCGCCGCTGCGACGACGTACACGCCCTTGTTGATCGCGGCCGTGACGGCGTTCTCCGTGTTCGTTCCGAAGATGGGTTTCGTCTTGCCGCCCAGTGATAGTACGATGATGCTCGCGCCGTTCGCGACTGCCGTATTGATGCCCTGTGCGACTTGGGCCTCGTCGCCGTCGCCGTGCGCGTCCATGGCCTTTATGATGAGGAGGCTCACGCCTGGCGCGAGGCCGCGCAGGCGGAAGCCCGAGAAGAACGTGCTGAAGCGGCCTTGGGCCACGATTATTCCAGCGACGTGCGTGCCGTGGCCGTTGTCATCGTATGCTTCCGCGCGGTGGTCCACGAGGTCTGCCCACTCGATGGTGACGCCATTGAATTCGGGGTGCGAGAGGTCGATCCCCGTGTCGATGATGGCGACCTTGACGCCCTTTCCGGTGAGGCCGCGGTCGTGCAACTTGTCGGCTTGCACCATCTTCACGTACCACGCGCTCTCGCCGTAACCGTTGGACGAGCCCAGGTTCAGGCAACCGCTGAGCGGCACGGTGACGAGGACAAGAACGAGCGCGAGAGCGAGGCTGCGGCGCGGCAACACCGAGGGGACGGGCGCGGGTCGGTCTTATGGATTGTGGATGTGGAGGAGTGCCATGCGGGGCTGACGCCAACACGCGAACACGCTAGCACGCGACGACCTTGAACAGGAGCGTTCGCGTGTTCGTGTGTTGGCGTGTTCGCGTCATGCAGAGGCGAAATGTCTCACGAATCGCCCCGCGCGCTCCTTGCGCACGAGCCCCGCACCCACGAGCCGCACGAGGTGCCAGTGCAGCGCTTGCGGGCTCATGCCAGTCGCGGCGGCGAGGTCCTTCTGCGTGGCGCCCGGTGCTACCCGGATCTGCTGCGCGATGCTGGCCGTGACGGGGTTCTGGAGGAGTGCGACGATGTCTTTGCTCGTGCTCAGGTCCGCGCCGTTCTCGAAGTAGCGGCGGTGACGGCCCTTGCGCAGCGAGCTGACCATGCGGTTCTGTTCGAGCACTTCGAGATGATATATGGTCGTGCCCCACGAGACGCCCGCAAGCTTCGAGAGGTCGCTCGCGCTGATGCCGGGGCGCGCGCGGATGGCTCCGAAGATCTCCTCGCGGACCGCGTTGTCGAACACTTCGGCGCGCGTGACGCGAGCGTAAAGCCCGATGGCGGGGACGAAGAGGGAGCGCACGCCCCACGCCTTGATGCTCGACCAGAAGTAAGCGAGGAGGCCGGCGCCTGCGAAGGCGGCGGCGCCCACGGCGACGCTTTGGGCGAGTGGAGTGATCGCGCGTTGCTGGAGGGTCTCGATGCTCGTGCTGGCGTGGGAGGTCGTCGCGGTGCCAGCGCCGCCTGGCTTGCTGACGTCCACGCCCAACTGTACTGGGAGCGGGAGGGCGGCAGTGTCGAAGTGCTGGTCCGTGCCGATGACACGCGCTGGTGCGGGCACGTCAGGGACGCCGATGGCGACGGGGACCGACTTGCCCCATGCGCTAGCCGTGACTTCGGCGAACGTGCCACCCGTCGAGCCTGGGGAAGCTGTGCTCGCGGGGGCATCGGTCGCGGTGACCGACCAGCTATCCAGCAGGCCGAGGGATGCGCTCGCGCTGAGGCAGACGAGGGTGAGCCCCAATGCCATGAGCCCCAGTCCCGCAAGCCTTCGACGGTCCAGCGTGAGCCTCAAGTTTCTCCCTCTCCTGTCCCCGGAGCCAGCCGGCAGCTTATGAAGAGTGTCGAGACTTCGTTTAACTCACCGTTTCGCCAGGTGCGCCAGCAGGTCGTAGCGACTGAGGATGCCCGTGACCTTGCCATCGCGCCGCACGAGCACGGCGGGGTTGTCTCGCAAGAGGGAGATGACGCTGCTGACTGGCGCCGTGCTCTCGACGGTGGGGAGCGGTTGGCCCATGATGTCGCCCACGGGCTCGTTGAGGCACTCGGGCCGGCCCAGCGCGCGAGCGCCGGCGACCTCCTCCGTCAACGAGCCGATCGGGGCGCCCTGCTCGTCCACGACGGGCAGTTGGGAGACGCCATGCGCAGCCATCGTGTCGAGCGCGCGCCTGAGCACCGTAGTGCGTGTCACCGACAGCACTTGTCCGGGTTGGGGCTTCGCGTCGAGCAATCGGCCCACGCTGTCAGCCGCTTCGAGGTAGCCGTTCTCTTCCATCCACTCGTCGCTGAAGAACTTCGTGACGTACCGCGAGCCTGAGTCAGGGATGATGACGACGCACACGGCGTCTGGGCCCAGGCCCTTCGCGCGGACGTACTTGAGCATGCCCGCCACGGCGCTTCCCGCGGACCCTCCCGCGAAGATGCCTTCCTCGCGCGCCAAGCGACGCGCCATCACGAACGATTCCTTGTCATCGACCTTCACGAACTCATCGATGAATTGGAACCACGTGGCCCTCGGGATGATGTCCTCGCCGAAGCCCTCGACCTTATAGCTCCTCGCGAGTTCGGGGTGGTACTCGCCCGTGTCCTTGTACAACTTGAGGATGCTGCCCTCGGGATCGATGGCGATGACCTTCACGTTCGGGTTCTTTTCTTTGAGGAACTTTGCGGTGCCAGAGATCGTTCCGCCCGTGCCAGTCGCCACGAAGTAGTGCGTGACCTTGCCCTCTGTGTCGCGCCAGATCTCGGGGCCCGTCGTCTTGTAGTGCACGTCGGGGTTCGCTTGGTTGTCGTACTGGTTCGGATAGACCGCGTTGGGCGTCTCCGCAGTGATCTTCTTGGCGATGGAGTAGTACGAGCGGGGGTCGTCTGGCGCGACGGCCGTGGGGCACACGATGACGCGCGCGCCGAACGCCTTGAGCGTGAGCTGCTTCTCGCGGCTCTGCTTGTCGCCCATCGTGAAGACCGTGCGATATCCTTTCAGCGCGGCAGCCATCGCGAGGCCCACGCCAGTGTTGCCGGACGTGCCTTCCACGATGGTGCCGCCGGGCTTGAGCTTGCCACTTCTTTCGGCGTCCTCGATCATCGCGGGGCCGATGCGGTCCTTCACGCTGCCGCCCGGATTCATGTACTCGAGCTTGGCGAGGCAAAGCGCTTTCACGCCCTCGGTAACCTTGTTGAGCTTGACCAGTGGCGTGTTGCCGATGAGGCTCAGCACGTTCTCATGGTAGCGCACGGGGCGCGCATCCAGGCAGGCTCGCTTCAAGGTGTCGTGCCAGGTCATGTTGAAGTGGGGGCGACGCGCGCGCCACTCCGCGCGAAGACGGCACAACTCCTCCCTTGGATTCTAACGCCAAGAAACAAAGAACCCAAGAATCCAATCTGACTGCGGGCTCGCTCGACGCCTTGGCTTCTTGGCTTATTGGATTCTTGGCGTGGACGAAGCTGGCGCAGGAGTCGGGATCCGCGCCTCACGTTGCAGGGGGAACTTTGCGCCCCGGGGCCCGTGCCCGGCCAACATTCAAGCGGGTCATGCGCGTCGCCCCCATCGTGGCGATGGATGATTCGGCCGGGCAGCGCTCGATGTGGGTCGGGTTCCTCATCGGCTTCGCGATCTACGCGATGGGCCTCGTCTCGCAGTACCTCCTGCCGGGCGACCTCGGCTTCTACGTGAGCATGGGCTGCATCCTCGTCGCGATGGTGTTCATCATCGGGTGGTTCATAGCCGTGCGCCGCGGCTTCCGTGTGTCCAAGAACACGGCGGGCCCCAATCGCATGGAGCGCCGCCTCCGCGAGCACAAGGCCGATGAGCGCGAGAAGCTGCGGAAGGCACGCATGCGGCGCTAAGCTACCGCGCTCACCGAAGCCCTTACAGTGGAGCGCCGGGTTCGCGTCCCCATGACCGGCAAGGACCGCTGGCGCCGGGGAACATACGAGGCCGCGAAGCGCAAGCAGGGCGAGCGGCAAAGAGAGTTCCGCATGGGCAGCGGCATCGAGGTGCCCCCGCTCGCGACGCCTGAGGACGCCAAGCCGGAGCTCGAGTTCCCTGGGGAGTTCCCATTCACCCGAGGGATCCAGCCCACGATGTATCGGGGCCGGCTCTGGACGATGCGCCAGTACGCCGGCTTCGGCAGCGCCGAGGCATCGAACAAGCGCTACCGCTTCCTCCTTGCCCAAGGAACGACGGGGCTGAGCGTCGCGTTTGACCTGCCCACGCAGATCGGCTACGACGCGGACGATCCCCTGTCCCAAGGCGAGGTCGGCAAGGTTGGCGTCAGCATCTCGTCACTGGAGGACATGGAGCGCCTCTTCGACGGGATCCCACTTGACAAGGTCAGCACAAGCATGACCATCAACGCGCCCGCAGCCGTGCTGCTCGCACTCTACATCGCGGTCGCCGAGAAGCAGGGCGTGCCGCGTGCAAAGCTCTCGGGGACCATCCAGAACGATATCCTCAAAGAGTACATCGCGCGTGGCACGTACATCTTCCCGCCCAAACAGTCAATGAGGCTTATCACTGACGTTTTCGCCTTCTGCGCGAAGGAAGTCCCCAAGTGGAACACGATCAGCATCTCGGGCTATCACATCCGCGAGGCGGGAAGCACGGCGGCGCAAGAGCTTGCGTTCACGCTGATGGACGGGATCACCTACGTCGAGGCCGCGCTGCAGCGCGGCCTCGACGTGGATTCCATCGGGCCGCAGCTCTCGTTCTTCTTCAACGCTCACAACGATCTCTTGGAGGAGGTCGCGAAGTTCAGGGCCGCACGCAGGCTTTGGGCGCGCATCATGCGCGAGCGCTTCGGCGCGAAGGACCCGCGCTCTTGGATGCTGCGCTTCCACACCCAAACTGGCGGAAGCACGCTCACGGCACAGCAGCCCGAGAACAACGTCGTGCGCGTGACCGTGCAAGCGCTCGCTGCCGTGCTTGGTGGCACGCAATCGTTGCACACGAACTCGATGGACGAAGCTCTCGGGCTGCCAACCGAGAAGGCCGCCCGCGTCGCGCTGCGCACGCAGCAGATCATCGCAGAAGAGAGCGGCGTGCCCAACACAGTGGACCCATTCGCGGGATCGTACCATGTCGAGTGGCTCACGGGCGAAATGGAACGCCAAGCCCTCGCCTACATCGAGAAGATCGAAGCGATGGGCGGCATGCTGCGCGCGATCGAGACAGGATGGGTCCAGCGGGAGATCCACGAGGCGGCTTACCGCGCCCAGAAGGCGCTAGAGGCGAAGGAGACCATCGTCGTGGGCGTGAACTCGCTCACGCACGGGAACGAGTCGCAAAGCCTCGATATCCTGAAAGTGGACCCGGCCATCGAGCAGCAGCAGGTCGCCCGCCTCCGGTCGCTGCGCGCTCGCAGGGACGAGCGCGCCGTGACACGGTCGCTCGACATCATACGCGCGGCAGCTCGCTCCGACGCGAACCTAGTGCCGCTCATTGTTGACGCCGTGAAGGCGTACGCCACAGTCGGCGAAGTGTGCAACGCGCTGCGCGCCGAGTGGGGCGAATACGTGCCCATCTCCGAAGTCTGATAAGGGAAGGAGGGGGCGGCGTTTGCGCCGCCCCCCACGCCCACACTCCAGCCGCTTGCTCAGAGCGTGTACGTGTCCGCGTCCTGTGCCGTTTCTTGGTCTCCGCCAAGCGACGTCTCAGTGGTGGCGCTTGCTTCGAGCACGTGGGCGCCAGCGAGGTTCGCAAGCGGCGTGTCCTGCGGGATATCGAAGAGCACGCTGCCATCCTCACCCGTCGTCACCATCATCGTGCGCAGGAGCACCTTGGCACCCGCGATGGGCTCGTAATAGACGTTCACGGTGACCATCACGTCAGCGAGTGGCGCTCCGTCCCAGTTCGTGACGGTGGCTCGCGCGGGCGTCGTGCCTGAGCCATCCGCGAGGTCCGGGAGGGCCTCGATCAGGAGCACGACGTTGTCGTCCACACTCACGCTGAAGGTGCGCGTCGTCTGCATGCCATCCGCGTCAGTCGCACGCGCCGTGACCACGAAGGTCCCAGTCGCTGGGAACGCCCACGTCACGTTCGCGCCCGAGCCCTGCACCTGGAAGCCGTCCGTCGCGTCGAAGTCCCACGCGACCGTGGGCACCGCCGCGCCGTCCGGGTCGCTCGCGTTGGCCGAGAAGTCGGTCGGCTGTAGGACTTCAGGCCGCGCGGACCCACTCACGCTCACGAGGGGCGCGAGATTCTCCGTCACTGATATCGATAGCGTGGCGTGTGCTGACAAGACGCCGTCCGATGCGTCCACTCCCACCGAGTAGCCACCCACCTGCTCCGTCGTGGGGCGCCACGTGATGACGCCACTCGTCGCGTTGAACGCCGCACCAACCGGAAGACCCGTCACGGTGAACGCGAGTGCGCCCCCATCAGGATCCACGAGTGGCACACTCATGCTCAGCACGCGGTTCGCCTTGGCCGTCGCCGTCGTGGCGCCCGAGACGATGGGCGCGCGGTTCACGTTCGTCACGGTGATCGTGGCGTTCTCCGTCACGCTCGTCGTTCCGTCCGTCACGTGGAAGCCCACGACGTACGAGCCAGCCTGAGCATAGTCAGGCAGCCACGAGAACACGCGGCGGCCTGCGTCGAAGCTCGCACCACGCGGCATGCCGGTCGCACTGTACGAGAGCGCGTCACCATTCGAGTCGATGGCACTCACGACGAAGTTCAACTGGTCAGCTTCGCTGACTGCCCTATCGCCAATTGGCGCGAAGGCGGGAACACCGTTCGTCGGGGCGATGCGGATCGAGACGGTCTGAGCCGACTCGCCGATCCCGTCAGTCGCGCGCAACGTCACAGAGTAATCGCCACGAGCGTGCGCACCGGGCGTCCACGTGAAGGTGCCCGTGCCGTCGTGCCGGTCAGTGAAGCCCGCACCAGCGGGCAAGGTCGAGGCCAGCAGCGTGATGGCGTCTCCCTCGGGGTCCGTCGCGCTCACACTGATGCTGAGCGCAGCGCCCTCGAAGCCTGCCACGTTCTCCATGTGCGCAAGCACAGGCGGACGCTGGACGTCCGCCACGACGATCCTCATCGTGCGCGCGCTCGAACTGAGCGAGCCGTCGCTCGCAAAGAAGCGGAGCGTGTGCGTGCCCGCCTGCTGGTAGGTTGGCGTCCACGAGAAGGCACCAGTGACGCTGTTGAGCGTGACGCCCGTCGGGAGCCCCGTGCCAGAATACGTCACGGCGTCTCCATCAGGATCCGTCGCGCTCAGCGTGAAGCCGATGGCCACGCCCTCACGGCCACTCTGGTCGCTCACGGCCGCGAGCACGGGCGCGCGGTTCGTGTGCGCCACGATGACTCTCACGGTCCTCGGCTCGCTTGCCAGGCCCGCGGAGTCGGTCGCGGTGACGTTGAACGAGTACGTGCTCGCCGTCTCGTAAGCGGGCGTCCACGAGAACGTGGCGGTGTTGTCGCCGTTGTCCGTGAACGACGCTCCCGCCGGAAGCCTCGCCGCAGTGATCGCAACGAGTTCACCGTCAGGATCGCTTGCGCTCACACCAAACGTGAGAAGAGAGTTCTCCTGGCCGTTCTGGTCGGGAATCGCCGTGACGACCGGGGCTTGGTTCGCCGCCGTGTAGCGCTCCGTGAGGGTCACGCCGGCGCCGGTGCCAACGGCCCAGCAGTCCGACGCCGACACGCAGGCCACGCCCAAGAGGAGGTTGTGCTGCACACTGCTGGCGTTCGGCGAGGGGGTGATAGCCCACGAGGCCCCGTCCCAGTGCTCAATCAGGGTCTGATAGGTGCCGTCGGCAAGGTAGTAGCCAACGGCCCAGCAGTCGGACGCCGACACGCACGTCACGCCTGCGAGAACGTTGATCTGGACAGCGAGGGTGTTGGGCGAGGGGACGATGGT
>JBAZZN010000064.1:0-11136 GCA_041658815.1 Thermoplasmatota archaeon | reverse complement strand
CTCACCCAAGGATCATGGCGAGTCCGAAGACGAGTCCGACGATCGCGGTGCCGAACATCGCGAAGTCCCTCGGCCCTCCCCCTTTGACCCCTACGACCAGGGACCCCTCGGACCCCCACCCGGGGGCGCTTGGGGCGCGCCTCGGCGAGCGCCCTCCCCAGATATAGGCAATTCTTGCCGCAGTCACCTCATCGGCCTCACCCAGCTGCCGGGGTCGCCCGCTTTATGTATGTGACAAAACTACCCGCACTTGGTTCCATGACCCTGCCCATCGTGCAGCCCGCCCCCGCGCGCTTGAGCCGCTACGAAGCGAACCTCTGGCGTCACATGGGCGTGCTGACGGAACTGCCCGCAGAGTACCAGACGCTCGATGGTGCCTCCGTCGCGCGGCGCACGGCCGCCGCGAAGCGCGCGCTTGGGGACGACCTCATCATGCTCGTCCACAATTATCAGGCGGACGAGATCGCGCGTTTCGCCGACGCGATGGGCGACTCGTTCCAGCTCAGCGTGGTCGCCAAGAAGAGCAAGGCCAAGCACATCGTGTTCGCTGGCGTGACCTTCATGGCCGAGACGGCCGACCTTGTCACGGACGGGCAACGCAACGTCATCATGCCCAGCATGGAGGCCTCGTGCCCCATGGCCGGCATGAGCGAGATGGTGCAGGTCATCCGAGCCTGGGACCGCCTCGCCCAATGGACCGATACCAGTCGCGTCGTCCCAGTGACGTACATGAACTCGTACGCGGACCTCAAGTCCTTCACTGGCGAGAAGGGCGGCATCATATGCACGAGCGCCAACTCGCTGAAGGCCATGAAGTGGGCCTTCGCTCGCGGGGACAAGGTCCTCTTCACGCCCGACCAGTACCTCGGCCTGAACACCGCGACGTGGCTGGGCATCCCGGACGAAGAGATCATCAAGTGGAACCCGTGGGACCCCACCGGGACCGGCGGGGGCCACACGGCGGAGGATGTCTCCCGCGCCAAGGTCATCTTGTGGCAGGGCTTCTGCCAGGTGCACGAGCGATTCCAGGTCGAGCACGTTCGCGAGATGCGCGAAGCGTATCCCGGCGTCAAGATCATCGTGCACCCCGAGTGCCGCCGCGAGGTCGTCCAAGCCTCCGACGCGTGGGGCAGCACGGCCGTCATCGAGAAGTGGGTCGCAGAGCAGCCCGCGGGCAGCACGCTCGCCATCGGCACCGAGATCCACATGGTGCGTCGCCTCGCGGCGCAGCACCCTGACAAGACCATCGTGCAGCTGTGCGGCGAGTTGTGCCTCGATTGCAACGCCATGCGCCAGATCGATCCGCGTTACCTCCTGTGGACGCTCGAAGAGCTCCAGGCTGGCAACGTGGTGAACCGCATCCGCATCGATGATGAGGACCGCGCGTTCGGCAAGCTCGCCATCGACCGCATGCTAGCGCTTTGATCGCATTGTATTACGATCGTAATACACTGGTCAATCGACCTGCGGCGCCACCGCATATGGTGGCGTGAGGAACCTCAATGACCCTGCGTGGGCCTGCGTGGCCGATGCGCGGCGCGCTTCTCATCGGACTCAGCCTCTTGGCCTTCCCACTCGCTTCGGCGGACCAATCCCTCAACGCGGGCCCGGCGACCCTCAGCACGAGCAACACCACGTACGGTGACGGTTGTGACGGAAGCAACGGTGGGACCACCCGCGAGGCGAAGCTGCTCGTCACCGATCCTCGCCCAAACGCCGGCTACAAGCAGGCCGCCATCGGCACGAGCTGCTACCGCTACGACTATGGCGGCGGGAACGTCTATGAGGGAAGCTACCTCCAGATCTACGCTGGCAGCTGGGAATACAACGGCGGCGGGCCCAACGCGTACTACAACTGGTACGGCGGCGACTCCGCGGGCACGCAGTACTGCGGCAGCTCGGCTGGGACGGGTAGCATGTACGAGCCGCTCGGTTGCCCCTCGCCAGATGGCAGCGCGCCGCCGATGATGCCTGAGCTTCCATAGGTGGTCAGTAGGCGCTGGGCTTTTGCATCCCCCGCGAGCGTTACGGCACATGGACGCCAAAGGCAGCACCCAGACGGCAGCACGCATCACGATGTTCCAGACGCGCCACGGCTTGGGCGAGGACACGCGCCGCACGATGGTGGGGCTCCTGAACCACCGCCTCGCGGACGCGCTCGACTTGTACGCCCAGACCAAGCACGCGCACTGGAACGTCAAGGGCCCCGGCTTCTTTCAGGCCCACAAGCTTTTCGATGAACTTGCGGAGGCCGTGGAGGGCCACGCGGACTCGCTCGCAGAGCGCGCGACGGCGCTTGGCGGCACTGCGCTTGGCACCGTCCGCATGAGCGCCCAAGGCAGCAGCCTGCAAGAGTTCCCATCGGACCTCGAGAACGACATGGCGTTCGTCCGCGCCCTCGCCGACCGCTACGGCGAGCACGCGCGCAAGATGGGCGAGGGCATCACGAGCGCGGTCGAGCACGGCGACCTGGGCACGGCGGACCTCCTCACTAGCATCGCTGGCGAGCTGGACAAGGACCTCTACTTCCTGGAGTCGCACTTGCAGGCGCACGGATCGACGCGGTAGCTTCATCCCGGGACGCCGCATCGAATCCTCGTGGTCATTGAGACCGGCATCATCGTGGCGGGCACGGGCTACGCTGGGAGCGCCATCGCGCGTGCGCTCTCGTCGGATGCAAGAAGCACGGCCCCCTACATCCTCCTCGACAAGAAGCACCAGGAAATGGTGCTTGATATCATCCTCAGTGAAGCGGGCGAGGTCGCGGGGGCGCTCGTCGCACGCAACGGGAAGATCGAGCCCATCAAGGCGCCCGCGGTCGTGCTCGCGACCGGCAGCGTCGCTGGCGTGTTCCCTAAAGGCGATTGGACGCACAGCGGGGACGGGCTTGCCATCGCGCACCGGGCGGGCCTCGCGCTCGCCAAGCCGCACTTGCAGGGGGACGAGTTGCGCACGGGAGTGCCATGCAAGGCGGACGGCTCGACTGCGCTCGTGGGGCTCTTCGTCGCGGGATCGCTAGGCGCGGACCGCCCCGACCCGCTGAAGGTCGCACGCGCGGCCATCCTGCGTTCCCAGGAAGGCGTCGAAGCGTTCGGTCCCTACCGCATGCACCCGGACATCGACAGCGCGCTACCGCCGGGCTTCGCGCAAGTGAAGTTCGATCGCCTCCACGGCATCACGAGCAAGGCGCTCTCGGGCGAGGTCCCCCGCGAGCACACGCTCATCGAGCTTCATCGCCTGAAGGGTGAGGCGGACGACTTCGCCCGCGCACGCTGCGACGTGGAGCTGTTCTCCTTGCAGAACGCTTGCGAGGTCGCCATCCTCCTCTTCAAGGGCACGTAGTCGTCCGGCCCCCCGAGGCCTGGATTTGACAAAGGCTCTTGAACAGAAGACGCCAACGACACATCATGCCACAGGAACCGATCGGAAAGATCCTGCACTTCTGGCCACGCGTCGGCGCGGCGCAGTTGGAGCTTGACGAGAGCCCAGTGCATGTGGGCGACAAGATCCGCATCAGGGGCCACGGCCACGACTTCATCCAACCAGTCGAGTCCCTCGAGATCGACCACCAAGCCAAGTCCGAAGGGTGGCCCGGCGAGCACGTGGCCGTCGAGGTCGTGCAACCAGTCCACGAGGGGGACGAGGTCTTTCTCATCAAGGACCGCTAGGAAAACACCTAAGTGGGTCAGGGCGCCTCGCGCGCCAGATGCCAGAGCGCGACATGCCGTGGACGTTGGACCTCATCCACAACGCGCGCCCGTGGCAAGTCGGTGCCGCTTTTCGCGTGATGCTTCGTTACAGGAACGAGGAACACGAGGTCCAGGGACTCAAGCTTTGGCTCGATCCCAGCTCCGACATGGGCTATCGTCTGCTCCGGAACAACGAGTTGGAGCAGCCAATGCGCGAGGGCATCCAGCAGCTCTTGAAGAGCGGGGACGTCTTCGTGGACCTCGGCGGGAACGAGGGCTGGTACTCGCTCCTCGCGGCCCAGCGCGTGGGCAAGGCCGGGCGCGTGCTCTCCGTGGAGCCGCAAGAGCGCCTCTGGCCGATCCTCCTCCGCAATTTCGCGCTCAACGGCTTCCCACAGTGCGAGCTCGTGCCCGTCGCGGTCGGCACGGAGAAGGAGAGCGAGATCGCGCTCGCCCCCCGCGTGAACACGGGGGCAAGCAGCATGGCAGTGAAGGGCGGCTGGCGCCGCTTGCTCCGCCGCCACCAGCGCGTCCTCATGCGTACGCTTGATGATGTCGTGCTGGAGCGCGGCATCCAGCGCGTGGACGTCCTCAAGGTCGATATCGAGGGGTACGAACTCAACGCCCTCCGCTCGGCCACGCGCCTCCTCAAAGAGCGCCGCATCACGAACATCCTGATGGAGTACCACGACACGGAACTGAAGGCGCTCGGGCAGGACCGCACGCAAGTCCAGGCGCTCCTCACGGAAGCCGGATTCGATCTCATCTCCGACAACGGCGACATCTACCACTACCGCTTGCGCTGAATGGCCCCGCTCGCCCGCAAGCGAGCGAAAAGCATCATCCGGCCAGGAGGCCACTGCCACCGCAGTGGCCGCTCCTGACTTGATCCCCATCCTGCTCATCGTCGCGGCCGTGCTCGCGTTCGTGGCCGTCGGCACCTACCGCTTGCGCGCCAAGATGCGCGGGCGCAAGCCGACCACTGACACCAAGCCGGTCGCGGTGCCTTCTGAAGAGATCGGGCTTGCGGAGGGCCCCGTGACCGCGTGCATGCGCTGCGGCAGCCCCAACGTGCGCCCAGCGAACCTCAGCGAGGGCGGCATCCCTGGCGCGGGCGCGATGCTGTTCTACATCTGTCCGCGCTGCGGGCACCGTGGCCCCGGGTTGGAGTTCCAGGACACGACGGCGTACCGGCAATTCGTGAAGGGATTGCACGGGGAAGAAGACACGAGCACTCTGCCCAGTGACGCCCCGCCGTAGGTTCATGCCCACGACTTCTTGCCGAACTTCTTGGCGAACCACATCGACACGTGGTACGCCTTGCGTGGCTCGGGACCCGGTTTCATGAGACCAAATCCGCTTCGTGCGCAGGATAACGTTTCTGTATCGGACCTCGACTGGCGACCAGAGGAGCCGCACGCTCCGCGACGTTGGGCACTTCAGTCACTTATCACTCAACAGCTTCCTCACCGCTCGCACCTGCGCGGGCGACCCCAGCACGACGATGCTGTCCCCCGGATGCAGCCGCATGACTGGCGCCGGATTCAGGATGGGAACGCCCGCGCGCCGCACGCCAACGACGCTGGCGCCTGTCGTCTCCCGGATGCGCGAACCGGCCAGCGTGACGCCCTTGAGCGGTGAGCCATCGGTCACTTGGATCTCTTCGACCTCGATGCCGTCTCCAGCGTGCGCCGCGGGCCTCTGGCTTGGGGGGGCTTCGGCAGTGAGGAACGCGCGGGCCGCTTCGACCTGCTCCAGTTCGCCCAGCACGCCGATCGTGTCGCCAGCCAGTATCATGGTGTCAGGCGGGGGATTCACGGTCTGGACGTCATCGCGGTCGTGCGTGACGATGGTCGCGCCAGTCTTCTGGGGCAGTTGAAGGTCCCGGATGCGTCGGGTGGCCGCGCGCGAGCCGACCGGCACGATGATGCTCATGACGTGCAAGTCCCACGGGTAGCGCTCGCGGATGAGGTCCAGCACTTCGTCACGTGAGCTCGCGCGCTGGCCCTCCACGCGGAAGACCGTGTCAACGGCTTCCTCGAGCTGCCGGTTGAAGCGCAGGAGCGAGCCGCGCAGGAACCAGGCGGCGACGCCGACGATGAGGAGCGCGCCGATGAAGAGCGGGATGGGTGGAAGGAAGGCGGCGCCAGCGGCAACGGCGGTGACCGCGATGATGACGGCGAGGAACGCGTAGAGCGTGTTCCGGAGGACCGACGCGGCAGCTGCGCCGCGTTTGCTATCGGCGCGCGAGGGCGGGATGACGACGCGGACGAGCTGGTCCACGAGGCGGCGGACGTTGCGAGAAAGGCCCACGATGATGGGCACGCAGAGCAGCACGAACACGGTGTAGTAGCCCGCGTCCACGAGCGTCGTCGCGCCAAGCGGTCGCGTGATGGCCTCGTGGTACGTGGACGCTCCGAACGCGAGCGCGACGAGGAGCGCGCCATAGCTGAGCGCGCGCAGCAGCGCGCCCGCGTCGTAGCCGCCTGCGTACGCTTCCCCGCCACTGTGACGGATGCGCCCGGACCACGCGCTGTACGTGTGCGCGTAGTTGCGGAGGGCGCGCGGGGCGAGTCGGCCCAAGCCGCGCACGACCGCGTCCGAGTTCCGGATAAGGAACGGAGTGACGAGCGCCGTGATGGCGCTGATGCTCACGGCGATCGGGAAGAGGAACGACGCCGTCACGCCGAGGTCGTGGCCCAGTGTGGCGATGACGAAGCTGAACTCGCCGATCATCGCCATGCCGATGCCGACCTTGATGGCTTGCTGTGGCGGGTAACCGGCGACGAACGTTGCCAAGCTGACCGCCACGATCTTGCCCACGATGCTGACCGCCGCGAGGATGAGGATAGCCGGCCAATACGCGAGCACGTCCGCGGGGTTGATGAGGATGCCAGTGGAGACGAAGAAGACGGCCGCGAACACGTCACGAAGCGGCGCGACCTTGCGCTCCACGGTCTCGCTTGCGCGCGACTCGGCGATGATGGCGCCCGCGATGAACGCGCCCAGAGCGATGCTGAGTTCCAGCGCGACGGCGATCATGGCCGTGCCGAACGCGATGCCGACCACGAAGAGCACGAGCACTTCTTCGGCGCGAAGCTTGGCGATGTAGTCCACGACGCGCGGCACCACGACGAGGCCGATGACGAGCGTGGCCACTACGAAGATCGCGATGCGAAGCACCAGACCGCTCACGACGATGAACGACACGCTGCCCGTGAGCGCGATGCTGCTTAGGAGCGCGATGAGGAGGATGGCGATGACGTCCTCCACGAGAAGGATCCCGAAGATGGCTTCCGTCGTCGCGGCGCGCAGCAAGCCCTGTTCGCTGAGGACCTTCACGATGATCGTCGTTGATGATATCGCGAGGATGGCTCCCAGGAAGAGCGCGTCGATCGCTCGCCAACCGAAGAGGCGCGCGATGCCGAAACCAGCGGCGACCATGACGCTGACCTCGAGCACGCCAGCCGTGAGCGCGAGTCCGCCCACCTTGCGGAGCTTGCCCAAATGGAAGTGTAACCCCAGCGAGAAGAGAAGGAAGACGACGCCGATCTGCGCGAGGAGCTGGATGTCGGCCGAGTCCCGCACGAGGTGGAACGGCGTGAGGTACGGCCCCACGAGCACGCCCGCAGCGAGGTAACCAAGCACGCTGGGGAGGCGCAGCTTGTGGCACAAGAGCGCCACCGCGCCCGCGGTCACTAGGACCAGCGCGAGGTCGCCAAGGAGGGCGAGGTCTTGGGCCACGCGTGTCCACGCGGCCCACCGCGCTTAACTCTTGCACGTTTGGCCGTGGTCGGTGGCGTCATGTGCCTGTCACGGCCGGCCGCTTTGTCTCAAGCAATGGTTGCCCGCCATGCGAGGGGTTCACTCTGGTGGGATGTCTTTCCACAATCGAGCGTCGCAGAAAAGGGACAAGTGCCCGAGATTGGAGGTGACGACGATGGGTCTCGTACCAAGCTCCGTCTCGATGTGCCGAGCATGGGCCGAAAGAATGATGTCACAATCAAGCGAGGCATCAGGAGCATGCTGCTTGCCCCATCGCCTGGCTTTGGCCCACAACTCAGCAGCTTCGCGCATGACTGGAGTTGAGAGGGCCGCGTAGGAAACATCTCCGATGAACTCGTCAAGTCTGGCGATACCCTTCGTCTTGTCTGCCCGCAGGAGTTCTCGTCGCACTTCGTAGTCTGTGATCTCCGAAACAAACACCTGGGCGCCGGTTTCGAGGTGGGCTTCGAGCCAAGCACAGCAATCCGAGGCCTCACCCGCCCCGCGAGGATTGGTTACGAGTCCCAAGGGCCCTGCATCGAGGATCAGGTGCGGCGGGGTCATCAAAGCACGCGCCGCTCGTGGGCACGGGTTTCACGGAGTCCTGCCTTGAGTGCCGTCAGCGTGGATGCCTGTTCTTCGGCCGAATCTTCTGTCCTCCAGCGCCGCAGCTTCTGGACGAGTGAATCCCTGGGTGAGATCGTGTTCGTCAGGTAGATTTCGGTTTCCCCAGTAAAAACAAACGCCTTTCTCGTGAACCTCAGGGGGTGAGAACTGACCATCTCCGCTGTGACCGTCATTCTCGCACTTCCATGGAGTTATTGGACAAGAGCACAATGATCGGGTTCCCCCTCTCATCGGGTTCATCGGCGATCCAAGCCGCCGTGGCGCTGGGACGCAGAATGACCGTGCGCTCGCGCCCTTCGGAATCTTGCAGCTTGTAGGTGGACTCCCGCTCGTCCTTGTTGAGGAAGGCGAGCGGTCGCCAACCGACCGCTCGGTTCCCGACGAAGATCGGCGGTGGCTGAATCGAGTGCTGTCCTGGCGTGGCCATAGGAATCACTCTTGCCTCCAAACGGTTTCCGGCCCATACGTGGCTGACTTGTGACAGTGGGGGCACTGGATCCTGTTGCCGACGAAGGTCATTCCGCCGGGGCGTTCAACCGCGATCGTTCCCGCCATGGGCCGGCCGCAGAGTTTACAGACAGGGAAGTACGCCATCCGTTGGCCTCATGATCATCATCCAAGCCAATCGCCTTTAGCCTTTGGTGACCGCCGTGGGCGGGTCAAGATGGCGGCAATCCCAAGCAGCGGGCGATCACTAGCTGCTGGATCTCGCTGGTGCCCTCGTAGATCGTCGTGATCTTGGCGTCCCTCATGTAACGCTCCACAGGGTAGTCCGTCGTGTAGCCGTTGCCACCGTGGATCTGCACGGCCTCGATGGTGGCCCACTGCGCGAGCTCCGTGGCGAACCACTTGGCCTGTGCGGCTTCCTTGGTGAACGGTTGCCCGAGGTCCTTCAGTTCGGCCGCGCGCATGACAAGGAGGCGCGCCGCGTCGATGCGCGTCGCCATGTCAGCGAGCTTCCACTGCACTGCTTGGAACGAGCCGATGGGCTTCCCGAACTGCTCGCGCTCCTTCGCGTAGGCGAGCGCGGCTTCGTAGGCCGCTCTCGCGATGCCAAGACCCTGCGCGCCGATGCCGATGCGCGAGGGATCCAGCGCCTTCATGGCGAGCTTGAAGCCGTCACCCTCCGCGCCGATGCGCGCGCTCTCGGGAACCCACACGTCCTCGAGGTGGATCGTGCTCGTGACGCTGCCCCTGATGCCCATCTTGTGCTCCACCGCGCCAAGCTTGAATCCCTTGGGGAACGGCTCGGTGAGGAGGAAGCACGAGAGACCGCGGTTGCCTGCGGCGGGGTCCGTGCGCGCGATGAGGATGACGTGGCCCGCCTCGTGGCCGTTCGTGACCCACGTCTTCGTGCCGTTGATGCGGTATCCATCCCCCTCTTTGATGGCGGTCGTCTGCAAGCCGCCCGGGTCGCTCCCCGCGCTTGGCTCGGAGAGCGAGAAGCAGCCGATGCGTTGCCCGCTCGCGAGCTTCGGCAGGGCCTCGCGCTTCTGCGCCTCGGTGCCTTTCTCAAGCAGAGGGTAGGCCGCCACGCTCGCGTGCACTCCGTACGTGACCGCGACACTCGCGTCCCAACGCGCCAGCTCCTCCATGATGAGGACGAACGTGCGCGTCGATAGCGCAGAGCCACCGTACTCGGTCGGGATGTTGGGCCCAAGCAGCCCAAGCTCGCCCATGAGCATCATCTCGCGGCGCGGGAAGACGCCCTTCTCGTCGCGTGCCTTCGCCGTGGGGCCCACCTCGCGCTCGCAGAACTCGCGCACCGTCTGCAAGATGAGACGGTCCTCGGAAGGGAGATCGAAGGAAGGGGCCATGGAGCCGCCAGGGGGAAGGGGGGATTAATGCTTCGCCACTATGCTCTGTGGTCCACGCCAAGAAGCCAACACGCCAAGAAGCCAATCGTCGGACGAGTTCGTAGTCGCTTGGGTTCTTGGTTTCTTTGATTCTTGGCGTTCGAATAGGAGGGAGAAGTTGCGGCCCGGGAGCCTGATCGAAAAACCTTAAGCAGAATCATGACACTAATGAGTATCATGAAATTCACGTCGGTGCCTGTCAAACCCGAGACCTTGCGCCGGCTCAAGGGCTACAAGACCGGCGGCGCGAGCTACGACGAGCTTCTCAACGACCTCATGGACGCCCACCCTCCGGAGGCGTTCATGCGCGAGCACTTCCGCCGGCTTGCGGAGGAGGAGCGCGTCTCCTGGTCCGCCGTGCGGGGCAAAGCGAAGGGCTGAAACGATGCCGGCCCGCCGGATCGAGCTCACGCGAAGCGCGCAGAAGGAGCTGATGCGGTTGCCTGGTCCCGTGCGGCGCCGCATCGCCGAAGCGTTGGATGCACTGGCCAAGGGAGACGTGGCCGACGTCAAGAAGCTGAAAGGAACCCGTGCGACCTGGCGCCTGCGAGTGGGGGACTACCGAGGCATCTTCGAACGAAATGGGGACACGTGCGTGTTCACGCGGTTCGCGCACCGATCCCACGTGTACGATGTCTGAAGGGGCGCGAGGCGGCGCCCGAACGCGAGCGTCGCGAGATCCTCTGGAGCGACTTCCAAACCGGAGGGAAGGTACGTTTCTCGGCTACCGCCCGCGGCTCCTGCGCACGGCGATAATGACGCCGATGCCGAAGAGGACCGCGGTCAGCAGGAGGAGGGGTCGCGCTTGTGCCCATCCGCTCGCCCCCGCTCCCGCGCCGGGCGCCGAAGTTTCCGAAGTGGGCGTGGGGCCGCTCGTGTGCTCAAGCTCGACGGGGACGGACACGGCTGTGGGGCGCGTCACGCGCAGCGCGCTGGTCGTGACGGCGCCGTCAGCCCAGTGGTACGTCAGGTGGAGCGTGCTCGTGCCGTTCGGGAGAATCGTGGCGAGGATCGTGCCGTTCGCGGCTGGCAAGGCTGCTTGGTCCCCGATGGCGTACTCGACGGACACGAGTCCCGCGGCGCGGATCTGGAGCGCGCCCTGGATGACGTCGCCCACGATGCCCGTGAGTTTCACCTCGTACGAGAGAGGCTCGGGTGGTGACGGGGGCGTGGGCGCGGGCGGCGGATTCTCGGCAGGG
>JBAZZN010000063.1:0-11338 GCA_041658815.1 Thermoplasmatota archaeon | reverse complement strand
AGGAAAGCTGGACCGGTCCACCCTCCAGAACGAGAAGCTTCGCCTCGCTGCCGAGATGCGCATCGTGGCCCTCCCGTCGAACGCCGACATCCTCGCGTACGCAAGCCCAAGCGAGCGGCCCAGCGTCGAAGCCGTTCTCCGCAAGCGGCCCACGCGCAGCATCAGTGGGGTCACCATCGTGACCGTCCAAACGAGCCCGGAAGCGTGCCCCCACGGGAAGTGCACGTACTGCCCCGGCGGGCCCGAGTTCGGCACGGCCCAGTCGTACACGGGCGACGAGCCCGCCGCGCGCCGGGCTGCCAGGCACGCGTTCGACCCGTTCGGGCAGACTATGGGTCGGCTTGCGGACCTGCACGCGACGGGACACCCCACCGACAAGGTGGACTTCATCATCCAAGGCGGCACGTTCACTGCGCGCGACGAAAGCTATCAGCGGGAGTTCGTGAAGCGCGCGCTCGACGCCATGAACGGTTCCGATAGCCCGACGCTTGCCGAAGCGCAAGCGCGCAACGAGTCCGCACAAAGCCGGATGATCGGCCTCACCATCGAGACGAAACCGGATTGGGCACTCCCCAAGGACGTGGACCTCTCGCTCGAGCTGGGCTGCACGCGCTACGAGGTCGGCGTGCAGACCGTGTTCGATGATATCCTGCGCGCCACGCACCGTGGCCACACGATGAGGGAGACCGTCGAGTCCTTCCAAGCAGTGAAGGACGCTGGGCTCAAGCTGTGCGCGCACGTGATGCCAGGTCAGCCCGGTAGCGACTACGACAAGGACCTCGAGACATTCCGCCAGATGTTCGCGGACCCGCGCTTCGCGCCGGACATGCTGAAGATCTACCCCACGCTAGTCATCAAGGGAACGAGCCTCTTCAAGCAGTGGGAGTCAGGCAGTTACGAGCCGGTCACGGAGGAGTACTGCGTGAAGCTGCTCGCGGAAGCAAAGGAAATGGCGCCACGGTGGCTGCGCATCCAACGCATCGACCGCGACATCCCCAGCCCCCGCATCGAGGCCGGCGTGAAGAAGCTCAACTTGCGCGAACTCGTGCACGCGGAGATGAAGAAGCGCGGCACGCGCTGTCAGTGCATCCGTTGCCGCGAAGCCGGTCACATCGCGAACAAGGAGAACCGTGCTCCGCGCGACGTGACGCTGACGCGCGCGCAGTATGATAGCGCAGGCGGCCACGAGCACTTCCTATCGATGGAGGACGTCCAGCAGGACATCCTCGTGGGCTTCGTGCGCCTACGCGAACCCAGCCCCCACGCGCACCGCGTCGAGGTCAAGGACGCGCTCCTCTTGCGCGAGCTGAAGGTCTTCGGGAGCGAAGTGCCCATCGGCGAGAGCGCAGGAGAGGGCCTGCACCAGCACCGCGGCCACGGCGCGTACCTCGTCACACAAAGCGAGGACCTCGCGCGCGAACTGGGCCGGAAGCGTGTCCTTGTCACTGCCGGCGTCGGCGTGCGGCCGTACTACGCGAAACTCGGGTACGCGCGGCTTGGGCCCTACATGGCAAAGGAAGTCTGAAGTGACGCCGGCGCCTGGCGCGGTCTGTGCGAAGCGTCCTCGCGCTCCTCCTCATCGGTGCGTCCCTCGTAGCCGGTTGCACCTCCGCGCCCAAACAGTACTGCCACGAGAACGCGCAAGCCGAGCTCACGTGGCTCAAGACCGTCCTGCCAGCCGACGCGGCGGCCTCGCTGACCAAGGCTGGCTGGAACGCGACGTCCAGCGGCAGCATCCTCACGGCCAACGCCAAGCTCACGAAGGACATGACGCTGGCCGCCGATATCTTCGCCGTGAGCAACGGCACGACCCTCAGGCTCAAAGTGGATGCGCAAGGCTACGTGCGTCATCCCATGCCGGAGAACTGGTCCGCGCTCCTCGCGCCCACTGAGCAGCAACTCGCCAGGGACTTTGGCGCGCCCGACGAGCGCACGCAAAGCGGCGTCGGGCACGTTTGCAAAACGGTGTGAGGATCGTCAGCCACAAGGGCGACCGTTGCAGAGACTACTATTTTGGCTTGTGGTGGAACGGGTCCGCCGAGTCGGGTCGCCTGACCACGAGGTTCGTGGACACGGCCTTCGCCACGATCTTGCCCTCGTCGTTCACCACGTCCGCCACAGCGTACGCGATCGTCTTGCCCCGGCTGTCAACGCGCGCGTGGCAACGCAAGCGCTCCCTGAACACTGGCCGGAGGAAGTTGATCTTCATCTCGACCGTGGTGAACGTCTCCTCGGGCGCGAGGGTGGAGATGACCGCGTAGCCCATCGCGATGTCCGCGAGGTCGCCGAGGATGCCGCCGTGGACGCTGCCCATCGGGTTGTGGTGCCGCTCGTCCACGTCCATCGTGAACGACGCAAGACCGGGCCCCGCGCTCGTGAGGTGCATGCCCACAAGCTTCGCGATGGGCGCCTCGTCCTGCGGGATGCGGAGCGCCTTCATGATCTGCTCGTCCACTGGCATGGTCTCAGCCGTCCTCGCTGGCTCAGACGCCGAAGTTCTTGCTGATCTTGGCCTTGAGGTTGTCCTTGGGCACCAGCCCGACCACCTGGTCCACGCGCTCGCCATTCTTGAAGAACATCAGGGTGGGGATTGACATGATGCCGTAACGCATCGCGATCTGCTGGTTCTCGTCCGTGTTCAGCTTCACGAAGACGACCTTGCCGCCGTACTCGGCCGCCAACTCGTTCACGATCGGCTCAATGCGCTTGCATGGGCCGCACCATGGTGCCCACGCGTCCACCACGACGTTGGCATGGGTCTTGACGATCTGCGCGAAGTCGTTATCAGTAGCGGGGATGGGGTGGTCGAGCGATGCCATCGAGGCGCGATGATGGCTCCGCGTTCATAAGCTTGCGGTGACCAATAGGTGGGTCTGGGGGTTCACCCCCCAGAGTCTCGCCGTACGGACACAAGACGAGAAGTGTGATGGCTCTCCGTCGGAGGGGCCTGGTTTCGACGTCCACACCGGACTCCTG
This sequence comes from Thermoplasmatota archaeon, assembly GCA_041658815.1. Classification (GTDB taxonomy): domain Archaea; phylum Thermoplasmatota; class SW-10-69-26; order JACQPN01; family JAJPHT01; genus JAJPHT01. Next base: position 8,362 of record JBAZZN010000063.1, on the reverse strand, counting down.
CCAATGCTTAAGCCGGCACCGGTGCGTGGTCGGGAGCGTGCTCGACGAGAAGGACCGCCTCATCCTGCGGGAGTTGCGCGAGTCCAGCAAGAAGACCACCAAAGAGATCGCGGAGAACACTGGCATCCCGCGCACGACGGTGCATGACCGCATCCACAAGATGGAACAATCCGGCACCATCCGCCGCTTCACGGTCGTGCCGAACTACGAACAGATCGGCGAGCCCACGACGGCCTTCGTCTTCATCTCGTACAGTGGCGGCAGTGGCGCCAACCAGCGCGAGCTCGCGGACCAGCTCGCCAAGCTCGAGGGCGTGTACGAGGTGCACATGATCTCTGGTGATTGGGACATCCTCGCAAAAGTGCGCGGCGAGAACGTGGAGCGCATCGGCGAGTTGGTCACGGAACGCCTCCGCGAACTGCCTGGGGTCGGGCGCACGGTCACTTGTGCCGTCTTCAAGACAGTGAAGGAAGAGACCTGATTTCCACTTCGCAACCTTTAGGCCGCGGACCCGAGCATCTTACCGCGGGATGCATCCATGAGTCTCCAGTCCAAGCTACAGCAGCACCTCGCGACGAAGAACGCGAGCTGGCGAGCCGACGCCGCCACCTGGGTCGAGGCCGGCGACGAGCGCGTCCTCTACTGGACTGACGGCCCCCTGACCGCATCCCACGTCGTGGACGCCCACCTCCGCACCCTCCACGACCACGCCAAGCCCACGCTCGCCTACTCGGGCACGACGACGGAAGTCGCCCGCGCGGCAGCCGCACGCTTCGGCATCGCCCTGTTCAACGCGGCAGCGCTACCGGAACCCACGCCGACGACCATGGACGAGGGCATCGTCGTCCCCATCGCGGACGCGCCCCACCACGCGGCACCCATCGACATGCCTCCCGCGCTGGCAGCACAGATGGTCGAAGCGCTGCTTCCCGCGCACGAGCCCGAGCCGATGCTAATCGCGCACGATGTCGGCTTCGAGCCCGCACGTACGACGGCACCTGCCGCGGCACCCGCGCGCGTACCTGCGCTGGCACCTACCGCCGCACGTGCCGAAACGACGCCCCACGCCCCAGACATCGATCCGCGGTTCCCTTGGCCCGTCGCCCCCGCGCGCGAGCCGTCGTTCACCCTCCGCGTGCCCGCGGAGGAGTTCGCGCTCATGCCGTGGAACTTGCCGCGAGTACTGCTTCAGGCCGCGCCGATACCAGGCGAGGATCATCATGATCTCGTCGTGACGGATCGTAAGCCCAGCGGCATCACGCGGCCGACGCAGGTCCCCAACTGGGGCTTGCCGTGGCCGCGCCCGGTGAACCCGGCGGATGGCCTTGCCATCGCGGACCCCAAGCTGTGGGGCGCTCAGTCGCGCTTGCTCGCCGTGCGCGAGGAGTTCGACCGCGCGGGTGGCAGCTCGTTTGGTGCGGTGAAGCCCGAGGGCAGTAACTGGCTCAAGCGGCTCCAGTCTGGCCTGTGAACGGTTCCCGTCATTTGGTCGGTGGGCCCCGAGGGCCTTTCGGGGCTCGGGGGCCTTGGGTCAAGGTGCATTCCCGAGCATGGGAAACCATCGCAGGCGTCCTTCACCGATGATGCTCTCCGTGAAGTATGGCGCCGATGTGCCTCCTGCGATGGTCGAGGTCCTCGAACACCATGCACGTAACGCTGGCTTGAGCCTCGAAACGCTCGAGGTCATCGGCGCGTCCCTCGACTTCGTGGAGCTCTTCATCGTGGCGGCCGAACAGGGCAACGACATCACTTTCCTCCAGAAACATGGCTTCGTGCCCCCCGCGGACAACGTGGGCAAGGCGCGCTGGCAAGCGCAGCGGCTCTTTGGGTGTTAAGAACCCGTCACCCACGTCCGTTCCGTGCTTTGCACGTTATCCAAGTCATCCCACGTTCCCCTCGGGCCCAGAAAGGGAGAGGACGAACGCATGGAACTGCTTTCAAGCCTGGAATGGTACGTGGGACGAGCCGCCACGGAGGCCCCATTCGGGGGCGTCACCGCGACTGCGCGCCCCACACGACTGATGGATGCCCGTCGCGCGCTTGCGGAGGGAAAGCACGAGGAGGCGCTCGCCGCGTTCGAGCGCTCCATCAGGGACGGGAAGGACGGGGGCCTCGCGCACCTCGGGCGCGCGCTTTGCCTCCTGCACTTGGGCCGAGAGGACGAGGCTGGGCTCGCGATCGAAGAAGCGGGTGACGACGCTGGCGTGGCCGAGGTGCCTCTGCGCCTCGCGCGCATCTGCGCTGTGGCTGGCCGGCCCACTGACGCGCTTCGTCTCGTGGCGGTCGTGCTCCAAGCCGCGCCAGAGATGGCGCCGATGGTGGCCAACGACAAGAGGCTCACTTCCCTTCGCGATCACCCCATGTTCCTCCAAATGGTGGGGCAACTGTGATCCTCGACCCGCGGGACGCGCAGCCACAAGCACCCACCGCGACGCCGCGGCGCGTGTTCTGGATGATATCGCGACGAAAGGCATAGCGGCTTCTGAGCTTCAGCGCTTGCGTCGCGACGGCCCCGGAGCACAACTCTTCCCTTGGAATCGAGGCACAGGTGCGCGCGTGTGAACCACGCCAAGACGCAAAGAACCCAAGAAACCAAGCCGGCTGTCAGATCGCCCAGCGCCTTGGCTTCTTGGCGTATTGGCTTCTTGGCGTGGATCAGGAGCCGTCACAAGCAGAACAAGCTGGGATCCCGTGAGTTGGACTTTCACGTTCCCTGGGAAGGATTGCGCCCCGGGGCCCGTCGCGACCACGCGAGCCATGCGAGGATCCCGACCGCGGCGAGCACCACAGCTCCGCTGATCATAGCCTACCGGCCTTCTGCAGCGCCATCAAGTCCTCGGTCGAGAGCTTCTCGCCCTTGCGGAACTTGTCGAAGATGCCTTCCGCGACCGACTGCGCAGCAGCCTGGTCGCTCGACTGGGGACCCTCGCGCTCGCCGCGGGGCGTCGTGCCACGAAGCGCTCCAGCCACACGCTCGATGTCCCGTATGGCGCTGATGGCTTCGACGAACTCGTGGTGCGTGCGGTCTGCTTCGATCTTGTGCTTCACGAACTCGCCTTGCTCGGCATCCGCGAGCTTGCGCACGCCGTCGGCCTCGTGGTACAGCTTGACCATCGAGTCGTGCTCGCCTTGGGCTTCGTTGGCGAGGAGCGTGACTGCGTGGTGTTGCTCTTCGGCCGCGGCCTTTGCCGTCTTCATGTCTTCCCACGCCTTCTTGACGTCAGCGTGCTCCTCGTAGGCAGCCTCGCGTTCCTTCAGTTCCCTCAGTTTCGTGCCGATGAGGTCGATCAGTTCTTTTTCCTTCTTGGGCGTGAGGACTGTCGTCTGCTGCTGGTACTCGAGGTGTTGGATCTCAGCTCGCAGTTTCGGTATGGGGATGCCGGACGACTGCGCGGGACCGCCGCCCTTCTCCTTGCGCATGGCGGCGAGCGCCTCGGTCTTCTCGTGCGCGGTCACGTTCAGCTCGTCGCGCTTGCTTTTGGCTTCGTGGACTTTCGCGTTCAACTCGTCACGCTTCGCTTTGTGGGCGTTCGCGCGGTCCACGATGGCGCGCACTTGCGCGTTGAACTCGTCGCGCTTGGCCGAGTGGCGCTTCGTCTCGTCATTGAGCTTGTCGCGTGCCTCGCGGTGCCTTTGCGCCTGGGCCTGCAGGCGGTCTCGCTTCTGCATGAGGTCCGACGTGAGGGCTCCGCGTTCGTCCATCCAGGCACCACCGTGAAAATGCGGCGCTGGATGAATCGTTGGAGCGTATAAGAACGTGACGTCTAACAGGTTGTTAACCTGCGAGCTTGCGCGTCCACGCTTCGATCGTGCCCCGCACGACGTGCACGAACGTGCGTGCGTCCAGCGGCTTCGTGACGAACCCGTTTGCGCCCAACCGCTGGGCCCGCTCGACGTCGAGCGCGTTCTCGCTGGAGGAGAAGAGAACGACTGGGAGGTCGCGCGTGGGCTCGGAAGCGCGGAGCCTCCGAAGGACTTCGAAGCCGTCCATGCCGGGCATCTTGATGTCGAGCAGCACGAAGTCGGGCCGGTCTCCGTTGGCGTCGTTCGCGCGCTCAAGCGCTTCCTCGCCACCGCTGGCCATCACGACGTCCACGCACAGGGCCGCGAGCGCGCGCTTCGTCAAGAAGCGGTGGTCGGGATTGTCGTCAACGACGAGGACTCTCATAGCATCGGCTCCGAGTCGTTGACGACGCGGCGTGCTATGGGAGCGCGGCGAGCCGCAGCGTGCCGCGCGACCGGGACGCGCCGCATGTCGTCAACGACGAGGACTCTCATGGCATCGGCCGTACAGGCAGTCGTCGGCGCACCCTCCTCTTAACGCTGGCGCTCTGGCCGGGGTGGGGGGGTGGTGTTCCTTGGTGGTTCCGTGGGCAGGAAGATGGTGAAGACCGTGCCTTCGCCAAGGACGCTGGAAGCAGTGATGGTGCCACCGTGGGTCTCAACGATCCGCTTCACGATCGCAAGACCCATCCCGGTGCCTCCTGGGTCCGTCAGGCCTTCGGGCGTGGGGAGACGCTGGAAGATCTTGAAGAGCTGGTCCTCGGAGCTTGGCGGGATGCCGCGCCCATTGTCGATGACGCGCAGCGTGGTGCCTTGTGCCGAGCGTTCGCCCTCGACGCGCACGATGGGCGCCCGGTCGGGGTGACGGTACTTGATGCCGTTCTCGACGAGGTTGTTGAGCAATTGCTCGATGCGGTCCTTCTCGCCGCGTAGGGCTGGCAACGGGACGACGTCGAGTCTTCCGCCCGCCTGCCGGAACCGTTCCTCGAAGCGCGCGCCCACGTCTGCCACGAGCTTGTCGAGGTCGATCGTCTCGACGTTGTCCCGGATGCGCCCGATGCGTGACAATTCCAAGATGTCGAGGATGAGTGACTCCATGAGCGTCGCGTTCTTGCGGATGCGCTCCAGGTACAGCTTCGCTTCGCCGTGAAGGACGGTCTTGTATTCGTCCTCCAGGGCCTCCGCGTAGCCCTCGATACTGATGAGCGGCGCCTTGAGGTCGTGCGACACGGAGTACAGGAATTGCTCCATCTCCTCGTTCTTCGCGTGCAGTTCGGCAGTGCGCTCCTCAACGCGCGTCTCGAGTTCGCTTGCGTAGTCCTTGAGGCGCGCCTCGAAGAGAGAACGGCGGATGCCGACGGCGAGTTGGCTTGCCATCGTGGGGAGCGCGTCCTCGCTTTGCCGCTCGGTGCTCTGTACGACGAGCGCCCCGAGCGCTTCGCCGCGCTCCAGGAGCGGCACGGCGACCATGGCACGTTCGCGCACCGTCGCGCCGGTCGCGACGGCCTGCTCGGCCAGCCGATGCGCGGTCGGGTGGTCCCACGGTCCGCCCAACGCGCCATCGAGCGCCGCCGTCGCGGTCTCACGCAGCACCGGGCCGGCCTTCGTGTAGAGCGCGCCACGCGGGAACGGGCCGGCGGCAAGCACGACGGCGAGTCCACGCTCCGCGAGCGCTTCCACCGTGCTCTCTTCGCTCACGAGACGCGCCATCTGGAAGCTGCTCTCGCGGAAGCGCTCCTGGCGCCGCTCAGACGTGATATCGCTGGCCACGACGAGCACGCGTTGGACCTTGCCTTCTTTCCCGAAGACGGGCGACATGGTCGAGCGCAGCAGCCGCGTGGTGCCGTCGCGCGCAATGACGCCGTGGAGCACCCACGAGACTGGCTCGCCGCGGTCGAGCACCATCTTGACGGCGTCATCGAAACGCGGGCGATCCGCAGCGTGCACGAGCGAAGAGACGGCGCGCCCCTGCAAGTCGCCACGATCTCGCATGAGCACGCGCTCCGCGAGCGGGCCAGCAAAGCCCACGGTGCCGTCTGGCTCGATGGTGAGGATGAAATCGTTCGCACTCTCCACGAGGTTCCTGTAGCGCGCCTCGCTCGCGCGGAGCCCATCGAGCGACTCGCGGATGCGCGAGGCCATCTCGTTGAACGCCGCACCAAGTTCCGCGATCTCGTCGCCCCCCTTCACCTTGATGCGCGTGGTGAGCTGGCCGCTGCTGAGCGCGCCAGCCGCCGTCGTGAGCTCCCGCACGGGCTTCACGATGCGACGCGCGAGCACGACGCTCGCGAGGAGGATCGCGCCCACGAGGATGCCGGAGAGCACGATGAGCACGGCGGTGAGTCTCGTGAGCGCCGCGTACGCTTGCGCGGTGGGGATCTCGTCCACGACGGCCCAACCTAGGCGGGGCACGCTGGCGTAGCCCGCAAGGGCCGAGTCCTCCGTCAGCGCGTCGTTGAACTCGAGGTGGCCTGAGGGGCCGCGTAGTGCCAGGCGCACTGGCTGGACGTTCGACCAATCCGTCGTGACGTTCAGGAGGGCAGGGTCGTGGTGCACGAGCAGGCGGCCATGATCGTCGGTGACGAGTATGCCCTCGCTGGGGCCCAGCGCGAAGGCTTGGAGTTCTGCGCCAAGCCGCGCGAGGCTGACTTGCGCGACGAGCACGCCGACTGCGGTGCCGTTCGCGTTGGGGACGAGGGTGGCGATGGGCAACGTGGGCGGGCCGGGCGTCACCGGCACGGGGAGCACGACGGCGCTCGCGGAACGCATGGCCGCGAGGTACGTGTCCGTGCCAGACAAGTCATCCCCCCGATGCGCGCTTCCGGGCGGGTCCGCCGCGATGACGCGCCCCGTTCCATCGAGCAACGCGACACTGCCGAACACGGAAGTGCCTTCATACGTGCTTCTCGCGCGGAAAGCCGCAAGCTCGGCTTGCGCGTTCTCCGCGTTGTGTGCTTCTGCGGCTTGCACGAGCGATCCACGCGTCGCCAGCGAGCCGACGAACCCTCGGCCGTTCTCCACGAACGCGCCGACGAACGCGGCTGCCGCCTTCGCGGTGTTCTCGTGCGTGCGTCCCACTTCGGTCGAGAGCGCGCCGCGCGTCTCCGCGAGGGCGAGGTAACTGAGCGCCATCAACGGGAGTGTCGCGATGAGCGCGAAGACGATGAACATCTTCGCCTGGAGCGAGGGCACTAATCTATGACGCGTGACGGGAGCTTATGAAGGGTGCGATGGGGGTCCAGTGGTCCACCTCGCAGACGCCGGCTCCCTGGGAGCGTCGAGTCGCCAGTTCCGCGTCACGCCCCCCTCGCACGGAAGGCGTAATCAGGCCGGTGGGGATGCGACTCCTCGTGCGCCGAGCGACCATCGTCCTTGCGTTGATCGTCATCACCCTCGCGGGGTGCGTCACGCCGCCGCCATCGACCCCTGACCACGATGCGGCCCAGATGCCGCAAGGGTACTCGCTCGATTGTGCCATAGCGCGTCCCAACGCGACGTGGCCCGAGACGTGCGTGGCCTTCGCGAGCCCAAACGAGAGCCCCTCGAAGACCGAGGTCGATGCGGCGGCCAACCCGAGGGACCCGATGAACGTGGTCATCGCCAGCAAGGACCTCGACAGGAAGGCGTCCCCGTGCGTGTGGGCCGTCGCGCAAGTCAGCAAGGACGGCGGGGCCTCCTGGAGGACGAGCTACGTTGGCGGCGACCTCGCGTCGCGCAAGCCAGGCGACCCGCTCTATGGGTGGACGTGCATAACGGACCCGATCATGACGTTCGACGCGGATGGCGTGCTCTACTATAGCCTCCAGGCCTCGCGCCAGGGGGCGATCACGGATGCGCCCATACCGGGGTTGCCCGCGCCCGTTCCCGTCGGCGTCCCATCGGGCGGTAACATGTACATGGCGCGCTCGAACGACGGGGGCCTCACGTGGAGCAAGATCATCGTGCTCCTTCCGGGTGACGGCGCCGCCGTGTTCCACGATTTCATGCGCATGGCCTGGAACCCCAAGACGAAGAGCGTGTACACCATCTGGAACCAGTACACGGGCACAGGTCCCGCGGCCACCGTCCTTCCGGTCCTCGTCGCGAGCCGTGACGGCGGCGAATCCGCTGACGCGCCCGTCTATCCCGCAACGCGTGACTTCCCAAGCGGCATCGAGAACCGTGGGATGGCCGTCGCGAAGGACGGCACAGTGTACATCGCGCTCGACGGCGGCACGCAGGGCCTCGTGCAATCCAGCACGGATGACGGCAAGACATGGAGCGCGCCGGTCTCGTTCGCGAAGTTCGACCCGATTCCGCGCATGAAGGGGAACAACACGTACCGCTCCGGCACGAATATGGAGATCGCCGTGGACAACTCGGGCGGCGCGCGCGATGGTTGGCTCTATGCGACGTGGGGCGACATTCACGACAACCAGACTGATATCCACATGGCCGTAAGCAAGGACAAGGGGAAGACGTGGAGCGCGCCCATGCACACGGCGGAGGGCGCGCACGCCGTCGGCGACCAGTGGATGCCGCGCCCCCTCGTGGACGCTCGCGGCACGCTCCACATGGTGTACTTCACCAAGGAGTTCGA
>JBAZZN010000062.1:0-11670 GCA_041658815.1 Thermoplasmatota archaeon | reverse complement strand
GCTGTACGCGTACCTCTCGTTCCGCACTTTCGTGCCCAATGACGCGTTGCCAACGCTCGCGCCAGGGTTCTCCTTGCCAAGGCCAAAGCGGCGCGTTGGGCCAACGTGAGCAGGGGTCTGGCGTTCAAGGAAAGAACAGGATGGACGGGGACCCAAGGAAGACGCTCGTCCTGCCCATCCTGCTCATCCTGTCCTACCCTCGATCGTCCGGGCCAAGTGCCATCAGTCGTCGCAGCACCCGCTCCAGCACGCGTACGCTCGCGGCGAACTCACGCAGGTCGATGCGCTCCTGGGGCGTGTGGTCGAGGCTGCTATCACCAGGCCCGTAAGCTACGGTGGGGCAGCCCCACGCTGGCGCGAGCAGGTTCGCGTCGCTCGTGCCTGTCTTCTTGACGTAGCGCGGCGTGAGCCCCTCGTCACGGATGCTCGCGATGAAGGTACGCGTCAGCTCGGCGTTCTTGTCGCCCACCCACGCGGGCGCCCACTCTGGCACTTCGACCTTCGCGTTGCCCGCACGCGTATTGAGGAACTCGATGAAGGCGGGCGCGTCGAAGCCTGGCGGCGTGCGCGCGCTGCCCGTCAGCTGCACCTGCACCCGCCCAGTGGGCAGTAGCGCCGTAGAGAAGTCGTTGAGCTTGACGCTGGGCGTGTCGAACAACGACGCCCCATGCTGTTGCGCGAGGAACGCTTGTACCGCGAGCCAGAATGCATGACCGCGGTCGGGCACGCTGGGGTAGGGCGCCCCCGTATGCTGAAGGTCATCCGCCAAACGATAGCGGATCTTCACGATGCCCTTGTAGCCGATCGTGACGCCAGCGACGCCGCTTGGCTCGCCGATGATGAGCGCGTCGGGGTGGTGCCGCGGCAAGAGCGCGCGGGCGCCATGGCTCTCGCCCTCCTCGTCGCAGACGCCAACGACAACGAGCTTGTGCGTGGGACTATCGATGAAGTGCGCTGCTGCACACGCGAAGGCCGCGAGCGGCCCCTTCGCGTCCACGCTCCCGCGGCCGTTCAGGAAATGGCCCTCGCGCTTGACCGGAAGGGGCGGCGCGACGGTGTCAATGTGGCCCACGAGCAGGATCTCGCGTGGACCGTGACCGGCGAGGGCGATCGCGTTCCCCGACTCATCACGGCACGCGTCCAGCCCGCGCGCGCGACATTGCTCGACGAACGTGGCGACCGCACGGTCAGTGTCGCCCGTCACGCTGTCCACCCGGACAATGGCTTCCAACAGGTCCTCATCCCTCACGAGGACCTCTCCTCGCGGCCAACGGTGGGCCGGCCCACATTGGACGTGAGGTCATCCACGAGGGCCACACAGAGGGACCCGCGCGCCCGCATTTGAACAATGTGGGGGAACGCCCACTTCTTCCTCCCCCTGGGGCCCTCGCGTCCGCGCCGCACTGCGGTGCGGTCCAGCCGTCCGCGCTCGTGTTCCAAGCGATTGAGCCCGGTGAAGAACCTCGCTACGCCGGCGCCGCCGAACCCTGCTCCCGGCAAGATCACGCCAAGACTCCAAGAACCCAAGAAGAGCCATCCCTGCTTTCGCTTCTTGGGGTCTTGGGGTCTTGGCGAGACATGCCATAGGGGGGCCAATTAACCCGGGCTCGACTCGGCCATGGCCGACAAACTGGGTTCTTCACCGGCCTCAGCGATTGCCCTCACGCAGCTTTATGTCCGGGGACGAAACTGCGCGGCCAGCCCCCGAAGCGGACGTAGCCTAGCCCGGTAAGGCGTCAGTCTCGAAAACTGATGCGCCTCGCGCTCGCAAGTTCAAACGCTGGACGCGTCGCCTGATGGCGACTGGGCCTGCGGCCCTCGCGTCCGCGCCGCACTGCGGTGCGGTCCAGCCGTCCGCGCTCGTGTTCCAAGCGATTGCCCTCACGCAGCTTTATGTCCGGGGACGAAACTGCGCGGCCAGCCCCCGAAGCGGACGTAGCCTAGCCCGGTAAGGCGTCAGTCTCGAAAACTGATGCGCCTCGCGCTCGCAAGTTCAAATCCTGCCGTCCGCGCTCTTCCTCAGCAGCCTGCGGGCTGCCTACGAAAGAGCTTAGACGGCTGGTTCCTCGGCGCCTCGGCCCGCTGCGGCAGGCCTCGGGCGCCTGCGGTCCTGCCGTCCGCGCTTTTCCTCAGCAGCCTGCGGGCTGCCTACGAAAGAGCACAGATGGTGACCCTTCGCTCGCTGTCCCAGAAAAGGCAGCCCACGCCACGCACGCGCATTGGGTCGTGCATGTAGCGATCGTGAGCCCGTACGATCCCCGGCCGGATGGGCTGCACGATCCTCTCGGCGTCCGGGGAGGCGTCGAAGAAGCGTTGGACCGCTGTGCTTCTGGGCTCGCGCGTCGGGGCCACGAGGTCACACTCGTCACCTCTTCCGTGAGAGCGAGCGAGACCGTTGACGGCGATGGCGTGCGGCTCGTGCGCGTGAAACGCCGCGGCATGATCTTCCGCACTCCGATCGCTCCATTGCACGCGAGCGTGCCACGCGACGCGGACCTGGTCCACGTGCCCGCGACGTACCCCTTCGTCTCTGACATCATTCCCATGCGCGAAGCACGGCGCGGTCGCGCTACCGTGCTCGACTACCACTTCGACGTGCACGGCACGAGCGTGCCGATGCGCGTGGCGACCGCGCTGCACGCCGCGACTCTTGGCCGCACCATGGCGCGGTGGCCCACGCGCGTGCTCACCAAGTCACTGGACTACGCCGAGCGCTCCCCCACGCTGTCTCATGTCCCGCGCGAGCGCCTCGATTGGGTGCCAAATGGCGTCGATATCAGCGAGTTCCCGCTCAAGCGTGGTGACGGCAACGGCATCCTCTGCGTGGGGCGCCTCGTGCCGTACAAGGGTGTGGGTGTGCTTCTTCGCGCCATGCCTGCCATCCACCGCGCGACTGGCGCCACGCTCACGGTCGTTGGCGATGGCCCCGAGCGCGCGCGCCTCGAAGCCATGGCGCCACCCTGCGCGCGGTTCGTGGGCCGCCTCGCACGCACAGCCCTCGCGCGAGCCTACGCGGACGCGCGCGTCACTGTGCTGCCCAGCGCGAACGCGCAGGAAGCCTTCGGTATCACGCTCCTCGAAAGCATGGCAGCTGGCACGCAGGTCGTGGCGAGCGCCCTGCCAGGTGTGCGCGAGGTCGCGGGCCTCGCTGGCTTCACTGCCACGCCGGGGGACCCCGAGGACCTCGCGCGCGCGGTGGTCCAGGCGTGGGAGCGCCCACGAGCGTTCGGCTCGCCTGCGGTCGTGCGCGCGCGCGTGCACGCGGCTTACGGTTGGCCGCGTGTGCTCGACCGCTTAGAGCGCGCGTACGAAGCGGCCTTCTCCACGCCCAAGTCGAGCCTCCGCGCGCCCACGCGGGCGCGACGACCCGCGGGGGACGGCGCGTGAGGATCCTGCTCGTGACACCCTACCTTCACCCGGAGGGTGGCGGGCTCGAACGCTACGCCGCGATGGTCGGCACGACGCTCGCCGCGAGCGGCCACGAGGTCACGCTCGTCGGGCACACGAGCGAGCCCATGGACGAGGAGCGGGGGCACGTCCGTTGCATCGGGCTCCCGCCGGCGCTTCGTATCTCGAACACACCGCTTCGCCCCCGCATGCACCGCGAACTGCGGCGGCTCCTGCGCGCCGAGCACTTCGACGTCGTGAACGCGCACACGCCAGTGCCCGGCGCCGCCGAGATGGCGTGGTGGGCTGCCCGCCGTGAGGGAACGCCGTTCGTCGTCACGTACCACGCGGGCGAACTGCGGTCGGGCTCGTCCCTCTTCGCTGTGCCCGCGCGCTTTCACCGCCACACGATGGAGCGTGCCATGATCGTCAACGCGGACGCGCGCATCGCCGTGAGCGACTTTGTCGCGCGCAGGGTCTTCCACGGGCTGAAGAGCACACTCGCTTCGCCCGGCGTGGACACCGAACGCTTCACGCCTGGTGGAACTCCGGTCCCCGGGCGCATCCTATATGTGGGGCCAGTCGCGAGGGCCTACGCTTGGAAGGGGCTCAGCTTCCTCACGGAGGCTATCACCTTGCTCCGCGCACGTTTCCCCACGGCACACCTGCGCGCGGTCGGGGATGGCGACCTCGCGGAGCGATACCGCGCGTGTGGCGTGGTGGTGACGGGCCGCGTGGATGACGCGAGGCTCGTGGATGAGTACCGCGCGGCCAGCGTGGTCGCGTTGCCGTCCGTCACTGACGCCGAGAGCTTCGGCATGGTGCTCGCCGAGGCGAACGCATGCGGTCGCCCCGTCGTGGGCTCGCGGGTGGGTGGCATTCCGTGCTTTGTGCGTGATGGCGACAACGGGCTCTTGGCAGAACCTGGCGACGCCGCTTCTCTCGCAGAGCGCCTCGCGCGCATCCTAAGCGACCCCGAGCTCGCTCGGGCGTTGGGGGCACGAGGGCGCGCGCGCGTCGAGCTAGAGCACAGCTGGGCAGGCGTTTCACAGCGTTGTCTGGGCGTCTTCACTGAAGTGTGCGCGCGCGCAGGGCGAAGTACCGGGCCTTGAGCTGGGGCCAATCGGCGCAGTCCTCGACGAAACCCAGCGGCGCAAGCGCCCGCTTTGCATCCTGGACGCTTGGCCCCTCGGGAAAACGACTTGAACCAAGCAATGTCCAGCTTGCTTCGCGGACCCTTCGGGACGGGTGCGCGCGCAGCCTCATGGCGCGCCAAGCGTGGTAGCCTCTTTCGGGGAGACTATCGGGCGCCATGCGGGCGTTCGTCTGATCCACAGCTCGGAGTAGGGCCCCAGCTGCGGCGTGCCACCACGCTGCCCCGAGCGGCGGGTGCGAGCCCCCTGTTTTCCACTGGACCGCGCGTGCGAAGATCGCGTGATCCGGGTGGCTGCTTGATATTGCAAGCCGTTCACGAAGGCGTGCAGCGTAATTCCCTTCGGCAAGAAGCGTTGCGTCCATCGCCGCAAGCGCCGCCTTGGTGGCTTGGAGGTCCGCGAGCCTAACATCTATGGGCTGGTTGGGCCCAGGGAGCGCGAGCAGGAGGCCAGCCGCGCGGTTCCCGAGCAAGCGCGCAGCTTCGCGTGGTGGGACGTCGCGCGCCGTGAAGTGTGGCAGGCGCTGGAGTACGCTCGTGTCGCCCCAGAGGACGCGCGCGCCCAGCAGGACGTCCAGCCAGAAGAGCTTGGGCGCGACATGGGGCAAGCGAGCACGCCAGATCGGCATGATGTCCACTTCGAGCCCGATGCGTTCTGTGAGCGCGTGGCCGAGTCGTGCGTACGCAGCGGGGCCACCAGGGCGCGAGCGGACCGCGATGAGGTCGTAGTCATTCACTGGGGCACCATCGCGGAGGGTGCCCTCCCCTCGGCTGAAACCGCCCGTGAGCACGAGCGCGACCATCGCGGGGTCCCCGTCACGGGCATGCTCGATGATCGTCTCGAGATCGTGACCTATACGGGCGCGACTCTCGGGCGTGTCGTGCTCCGTGTAGGGGAACGCGAGCACGTCCACGCTCTCACGGGGTGACAGCATCCGGCTTCTGCCCCAGAAGAGAGGCCCCCTCATTGGTGTCTGGCGTTTCGGTTCCCGCGAGATCGCAGAGTGTGGCGAACACGTCAACGAGGTTGCGCAAACCCAGGTCTTTGCGCGTGGCCCGGGGCGAGTCCATGATGAGGACGCCGGTCGTCTCGGCGCCCCACGTGTCCTCTAAGGATTGGGGTGGCCACGCGATGCCCTTCTCGAGGTAGCCGTGCATTCCCTTGATATCGTGCTCGACCACGTGGAAGTAGTCTGGCCAAAAGAGGACGCCGGGGTCCGCTGCGAAGAGCAGGTCACCATATCGCCGGTCCAGTGGGATGCGTCGCCGTTTGCGCTCTTCGTTCGAGATGATGCGGCCGTACTCCTTGTCGATGAAGAGCTCCGTGATGAGCGCTTCGGCCTTCTTGGTCTCGAACCAGACCTTCGCGAGAGTGCTATCAAGGAAGAGAGTGTAGTCCTTGCCGGCTTTCAGGCCGAGCGATCGCACTTGCTTGAGGATGTTCACCTTCTGCATGACGGGCGCCATGCCGTGGTCGCCGATGCAGATGAAGTGGGGTGTATCGTAGTTCGCACGGAGCGTCTGATGGATCTCCTTGCACTTGCGGTCGATCTCCCGGATCTGCTCACGCATGAACTTGCGGTCCTCGTCCGTCTGGCTCAAGGCCGGCGTGTGGCCATCTGGCACGAGTGGGCCGTGGTGGTGCCCGCCCTCGTCGAGGTTGCTGAACTGCGCGAACACGAAGGAGTGCGGCTCCTTGTTGCGGAACGTGTCGAGCACCATCTTGTGGATCTCGTCGTCGTCCCCCGATATCGGGTGCGCGAGGTACTTGAACGTCTTGCCGTGCGCGCGCAAGAGGTCGAAGATGCCGGGCAGCGGCATCGCGCCTTCCTCGAAGATGGGCTTGTGATCCTCGACCACTTCGAAGCTTGGCAAGTACGGCCCCGGGATCCACGCGGGGTCCGTGTGGTACTGGCCAGATGTCCACTTCGATATCTTCTTCACGGCGAGTCGGAACGGGAACAGGATCTTGCGCGGCTGGTACGCGTGCGCGAGGGGGCCGAGCTTGCTCACCCACTTGAACGGAGAGTTCTGCGGCCCGTACCCGAAGGCGCTGAACGCGTTGCTCGTGTCAGGGAAGGTGCCGGTGAACATCGTGGTGCGCTGTGTGAAGCCCGGCGGCGACTCGATGCTGGCCGTACGACCTTCCTTCATCAGCGAGTGCAAGAAAGGCGCGTTCTCTGGCGTGATGTAGTCTCTCCGGCAAGCATCGAGGATGAGGAGGAAGGTCGTTTCGCTTGGCATCAGCGGATCACCCGGCGCTTCACGTAGGAACCGAGGAAAACGAGATCGAAGAAGGGGGAGGCCGCAGCCGCACCCAGCAGTGGCCAGGCACGGTACTGGCGCGCGCCTGGTGACAGCAAGCGCCGCAGCGTGGGCGCGAAGAAGACGACTAACGTGGGGATCAACACCCACCACCTGCCGGTGATGACGGTGGTGAGCGCGAGGCCGGCAACGCCGCACGCCCACGCGATGTGCATGGTGGGGGTGCCCAGCAGCCTGCGCAGCTGAGCGTGGGCCTCTCCCTCGCGCGCGAGCTTTCGCCACTCGGCGCGGACCGTGGCGACGTCGCGATGGCCCACGACCGCCTTCGGCGCATAGGCCAAGCGCAAGCCGGCGAGGCGCGCAGCCTTCGCGAAGGCGACGTCCTCGGCCCCGAGCGCATCCTCGTCGAAGCAGAGCGATCGGAAGGCGAAGCGGCGATAGGCCGCGTTGACGTTCGATGCGTAACTCTCTGGGAGAGCATGTTGGTATTGCTCGAAGTGGCGATAGCGGAGGCCACGCGAGACCGTGGCAAGGTTCTCCGTCGTGGGCGCATGCCGCTGGCGGCCATAGACGATGTCCGCGTTCTCGATCGATCTTCGTAGCCCATCGAGCCAGCAGGCTTCGGGCACGGCGTCCGCGCTCAGGAAGACGATGACGTCGTGCTTCGCGAGGGCGACGCCCATGTTGCGCGCGACGCCGAAACTCATGTTCTCGCGCGACGCGTGCACGCGAACACCTGGCGCGAAGCCCTGCGCGATCGCGACAGTCGCATCGCGCGACGCCGAGTCGATGAGGAGCACTTCGTCGCCGTCGCGAAGCTGGGCACACACGGCGCCGAGGCAATCCGCGACGTTGGCGGCCTCATCCTTCGTGAGCACGACGACCGATACGGGGCATGTTGTTGGTGACTCCATGGTGATTCCTCTTGAGCATGATGGTGAGGCGGGCGCCGGCGTAGCCTGCGGCGAGCGTCTGGACGCCAAGCCACAGCCAGCCCAGCGCGCTCATCCCGAGCGTGAGCGCAGGGATAGCAGATCCGATCGTGACCAGTAGCGTGGCCGCGGGGAGAATCGTGAGTTCCCACCCGGCCTGTCGGGCTTTGAGGTACGACAGGTAGAGGTTCGTGACAGTGACGGGGGCGAATGATAGCGCCAGCAAGCGCAATAGTAGGATCGCATCCGCGTGGCCACCCTGGCCGAAGAGGCGTAGGAGGAGTGGCGCGAATACCAAGAGGAACACGACGAGTGGCGCAAGGAGCCACATGGCGAGTCGCGCCCCCTTACTGAGAGCCGTATGAGGTCGGCCCTCTCGGACAAGAGCGGCGAAGCTGCTCTGCGCGATCGCCTTGCTGCCGAGGAACCCAACGCTCGCGATGGTCCAAGCGAGGAAGAACCGCGCGTTCGCCACAGGGCCCATCATTTCGAGGACGAGAATGGGCAAGAGCAGCGAGGGAAGGAACTCGCTCACGTTGAGCACGTAGTTCTTGGCCGAGTAGAGCGCGACCTCGGCGCGGCTTGGCGGGGGCACAGTGGCGGCAGGGCGGCGTCGCCGCAGCGCAACGGGGACCAACGCTATCGCGACGAGCACTGAGACCGCGAGCCCGGCCCCCCAAGAGAGTGGCACGGCGAAGGAGGCGAACGTGACAGCGATCGCGAATGGCGCCACCAGCTTCACGAGGTTGAACGCCATATTGCGGTAGAGCGTGTAAAGAGCGGTCTGTTCGGCGATGAAGAACGCGTCGAAGACCCACGCGAGCACGGTGCCACAGGCGAGCGCGAGGAACCCTATCGCGGCCGGTGGCGCACGCAACGGTGCCAGCGAAGTGACCAGGCTCGTGTCCGCAAGAGCGAGGACGATACCGCTCACGACGGCCGTCAACAGCACGCTTGCGAGCGCGGCTTGCGCGACGAGCTTGCGGAGCACGCGCACGCTCGACGATGGACCGTACCTGATGATGGCGGCGTCGAAGCCCGCCTTCCCTATGAGCGCGGCCAACGTGGAGGCCGACACGACGGCGGCGCCCCAGCCGAACTCGGCGCTCGAGTAGCGGCGCGCGATGACGAGCCAGAAGAGGAAACCGAGCGCCGAGGCTGTTCCAGAGTTCAGGACGAGGGCTATGCCGTTCGCGTACACGGGGTCGCGCCACGCGCGGCGAACAGCGGCGAACGTGAGGCCTGGCATTGCCACGGCCGGACCCGGGAGCTGTCGCGGGAAATCCTTTCCCTAACGATGGGCGAAGGGCGACGGGCGAAAGGCGAAGGATGCGTACCCATCGCACTTCGCTCCTCTTCCTTTGTCGTTCGCGCTTCGCCCTTCATCGACGCGTGTACCCGAACAGGCTTCTCCGCCCCTGCTCGCGGCTACCCCATGCGTCAGGCTCGAGACTCGCTCGTGACCAGCCTCATCGTGGCGGCTGCCATCGTCGCTATCCTCGCGCTGGGCGTCACGCTGCGGCTGAAGGAACCGTTGTCGAGCCCTTCGCTTGGAGCCGAGGACCCGTACACGCACGTGGTCTTCACGAAAGAAGCGCTCGAGCGAGGTTGGTTTGGCGACTCGTGGTACCTTGGCACGCCCATGTACCCGCCAGGCTTGCACGCGCTCGCTGGCGTCCTAGCGCCGCTCTCGGGCATCCACCTTTACGACTTTGCGCGGTTCGCCCCAGTGGGTTTTGGTGCGCTCGCGATCCTGGGCACTTTTGTCCTCGCTTCGCGCCTGGGCGGCCCAAGCGCTGGTCTCGCCGCGGCGCTCGTCACGGCCATCATGCCCGAGCACATCTTCCGCACCAACTTGTTCTTCCCCACGGCGCTCGACCTCGCGATCGTACCCGCGTTCCTGCTCTTGTTCTGGCACGCGGCCACGAGCGAGCGAAGGATCGGCCCGTCGCTCGCGTTCGGTGCGCTCAGCATCGTCCTCGCCTTCACGCACCCATGGCTCGTGCCGCTCTTCGCCACCCCCGCGCTCGTCGCTGTCGCGCTGACATGCGTGCGCAGCGGCGATGGCGCCGCGTCGGTCGCGCGCCGACTCGTCCTTCCGGGCGCGCTCGTCGCCCTCGCGACTGCGTTCGCGATGACGTCGCGCTGGACCGACAGCGACACGGGCTTCGCGGATTTCTTCGCCATGCTCGGACCGTTAGGGGCGCTCGCAAGCATACAAGCCACAAGCCTCGCGCTATTCCTTGCGCTCTCTCTCTTGCTTGGCGCCGTGATCGCCGTGGGCATCGGGCTCGCTTGCGCACTTGCCACCGCTCGCGTGGTCACGCCGCGGGTCGGGCGCGTCGCGATCGCGGCGGGACTCGTCGTCATCCTGCTCATGCTCGTTGGCACCCTCTCCATGCACCCTCCCCAAGATGTGGGCTACGCAGCGATGCTGGGGCGCGTCGCGATCGTGCTCGCGCTCGTGGGGACCGCGGTCGCGCTCCTATCGCCCACGCCGCTTGGCGACCTTGGGCTCTCGCTCAGCGTGCTGCTCTTCCCGCTCACGGCGATCAACATCTTCCACAGCCAGTACTGGCCCTCGCGCACGGTCGCATACCTCAGTGTGGGCGTCGCGTTGCTCGTGGGCGCGGCCGTCAGCGGCGGCGTGCGTCTCGCGCTCGCGAACGTGAAGAGCGTGCGCGTCCGCTCTGTCGCTGCTCCTGCCGCGCTGCTGACAAGCATCCTCCTGCTTGGTGGAGCGGTCGCCACGTATCCCGCGCACGCCTACCCATGGTACCACCTGTACGACGACGAGGAGTTCGCCGCGTTCCAGCGCACAGCGGATGTGGTGGGCACGGATCCCGACGCGCGCATCGTCACGTCCACGTGGCAGCCAGCACTCCTGGTGAAGACGCTCATGCTTCCCAGCCAGTCGCACTACTCGACCGAGTTCTTCAAGGATGCAGGCGTGCGCGCGCAATTCCTTGCCTCGCATCCGGGCACACCGAAGTACGTCATCGTGGACAAGTATGAAGTGAAGCAAGCGCACAAGACCGGCGGCGACTTCGGCTTCCTGGACGACGGGAGTTGGGAAATAGTGCACGAAACGCCCGGCGGCTCGTACAAGCTGTACGAATGGGCGGGATCCTGACGATGAGGGAAGCGACCAAGGTCCTTGCGGCGGCGATCACCCGCCGGCCCTACGTCACGGTCCTCTTGCCTGCCAAGAACGAGGAGACGGGCATCGAGGCGACGTTCGCTGCGCTTCCGATCATGCGCATGCGCGAACTAGGGTATCCAATCGAGGTCCTCGTGGCAGACGGCCGCTCGCATGACCGCACGCGTGACGTCGCCACGAGGAACGGTGCTCGCGTGATCCAGCAGCTTGGCACGGGCAAGGGACGCGCCGTGCGCGCCGCTCTCGCTGTGGCTCGCGGGGAGTACATCGTCATGCTCGACGCGGACGCCACTTACCCCGCACACGCGATCCCGGCTTTCATCGCCATGCTCGACGAGGGTTACGACATCGTGATGGGCTCGCGCTTCATGGGCGACATACAGGACGGCGCCATGAAGCGCGTGAACCGCCTCGGGAACCACGCGCTCTCTGCGCTCGCCTCCGTGCTCTATCACCGGCGATGCACCGACGTCTGCACGGGCATGTGGGCGTTCCGCCGCGAGACCGTCCGCAACCTCGGCCTCACGAGCACGCACTTCGAGGTCGAAGCCGAACTCTACGCGCGCGCCGTCCAGGCGGGCCTGCGCATCGCGGAGGTGCCCATCTGGTACGGGCGGCGCGAGGGCGTAACGAAGCTGGGGAGCGTCGGAGACGGCGTGAAGATCGGCGCGGCTCTCGTACGATATCGTTTCTCTTGACGTGGTGCAAAGGCTGTCAACTTCACCACGGAGACACGGAGAACGGAGGACGACGAACGCCTTGGGGAGAAGAGA
>JBAZZN010000061.1:0-11853 GCA_041658815.1 Thermoplasmatota archaeon | reverse complement strand
CTGAGAACCCACACCCTTCCGCACCCCTCACAGCACCACGAGTGCAAAAGTCCCATGCCCAGCCGAAGCTATGCTCCACCACCGAAAGCCCCACATACCAGAAACCAAGCCGACTGTCAGATCGCCCGGCGTCTTGGCTTCTTGGAGTATTGGCTTCTTGGCGTGGATCAGGAGCCCTCACAAGCAGAACAAGCCGGGATTCCGTGAGTTGGACTCCCACGTTCCCTGGGAAGGTTTGCGCCCCGGGGCCCTCGTTCGACTGACGACCGGAATGTATATTCACGATACGCACAATATACGTCCTGTATGCCCACTACTGTCCGTGTTGAGGACGAGGTGAAGCGGGGGCTGGATCGTCTCCAGGGGCTCGTCCAGGCCGAGACGGGGGAACGCCTCACGCACAGCGCGCTCCTCGCTCGCCTGCTGCGCGTGGCGCGCCTGCACGAAGCGGATCTGTATGCCTCGGAGGCGCCCCGGCAACGCATTGACCTCGTGCGACGTCGGCTCGACAAGCTCGCCATACACGGGGCCCACACGGACGTGCGAACGCTCGACGAAACGCTCTACGGGGAACGGCCGTGAGGCGCATCCGGCTCTTCGTGGACACGGGCGTGCTCCTCGCAGCGGTACTCGCGGATGACCCCGGTCATGCCGCGGCGCGCAGGATCTTGGAGGACGCGGATCGATGGCGGGGGTTCCACACGTCCGACTACGTTCTCGCGGAGGGCCTGAACTTCATCCGGCAGAAGGTCCGGCGCAAGGACGCAGCTGATAGCTTCCTCGCGCTCGCCTTCGGGACGAACGAGGACCCACCCATCGTGGACGAGGTCCTCCGCGTGCACGGCGGGCGCTTTGCCGCCGCACTCCAGCGATATCGCGACGAGTTCGATCGCGGGCTGTCGTTCACTGACTGGACGAGCGTCGTCCTTATGGAAGAAGAGAGGCTTGGCGCGATCGCCACGTTCGACCGGGGCTTCCACGGGATAGTGGACGTGGCGGAGTGATCGCTGCGGCTGTCCCCGAGTCCTCAGGCGGCTTGCACGAACCGGGCGACCGCCTTCGCGAACGCGTCGAGGTCCTTCAAATCGTGGAGGACGGCGCGGCGAACCGACTCCACGTCGATCGTGCCGTAGCGGTGGACGAGCGCGTTGCGCAAGCCTGCTGCGGAGGCCATCCGTTCCGCGAGCGGCTGCGGAAGCACGCCGTGCTTCCCAAGGACGCGCATGACGTCCTTGTTCTCCTCCACGAACCCCCATCGCTTCCACGAGATGACCATCTCTCCCGCGTCAATGGCGCATTCGAGCGCGAGTTGAAGGTTCCGTTCGACGGTTCCCCAGAACATCCAATCCTCAGGGTCCCGCGTGATGACTTGATCATGGAGCGAGACGAGGCGGTCGTAGTACGGCCGGCACGACTCCATCTTCCTGACGATCTCCCCTGGCGCTGTCATGAGAAGCCACGCTCGGCGAGAGCCATCCCTTCGAGGGCAAGGTGGCGCCGATGGTAAGGGAGCCTGTCACGATACCTAGACATGATGCCAGACTCGAAGGCGACGCGCGCTTCCTCGTCACGATCGAGCATAAGGTCCCCCCGGATCGCCTGGGCGGCCAGTGAGAGCGGAGCGTCGTTCAGGACAACGACGTCGATGTCGCTCCGGCGGAGCGCCTCCGCAAGGATGCGGTGCAAGTCGAGCATGGCCTCCGCGGGCGCACGCGGGCGCAGCCACACGGCCACATCCACGTCGCTTCTGGGACCTTGGGGGCGCGCGGCAGCAAGCGACCCGAAGAGGTAAGCGAAAACGACGTCGTCGCGCGCGCCAAGCGCTCGCGCGGCGGCCGCAGCTATCTCACGAGGATCGCGGATGGCGCCTGCTCCCGGTCGCATTCCGCGAAGGCCCTCACGTCCCGCGGCAGGACTCAAAGCGGCAACTCTCCGAGCTTGTACAGCTCGCGCCCGATGATGAGGCGTTGCACGTCGTTGGTCCCCTCGTAGATCTCACTGATGATGTGGTCACGGAAGGCGACTTCGAGGTCGTCGAAGCCCTCCATGAAGCCGCGCGCGCCATACACTTGCAGGCACTTGTCCACGACACGGCCCGCGATCTCGCTGCCCAGGATCTTGACCATCGCGCTTTGGCGCGAGACCCGGTCACGGAACGGCTTGGGCACGCTCTTTCCGGCCGCGATCATCTCGTAGTAGTGCTCGCAATCCTGGGCGGCCTTGTAGCACGCCATGCGGTTCGCCCAGATCTCGGCGCCGCACTCAGCGAGCGTGAACTGGATGGCTTGCTTCTTGCCAAGGGGCTCCCCGAACTGTTCGCGCGCCTTCACGTATTGCAGCGTGCGGTTGAGGATGGCGTGTGCGCCCGCGATGCCGCCAAGCCCCAGGATGATGCGACCGCCGTCGAGCGCGGTGAGCGCGGCGATGAAACCCTCACCGACCTTGCCCAGGATGTTCTCTTCGGGCACGCGGACTCCGTCGAGGTGGATCTCCGCGGTCGTTGAGAGGCGGATGCCCATCTTGTCCTCCACGTTGGCGACCTTGAAACCCTCGCGCTTGCTCTCCACGATGAACGTCGTGACGCCGCCGCGCGCCCAGTGCGGGGTCGGTGACGGCCGACACCATGAGGTAGTCTGCGATGTCGCCGTTCGTGACGAAGGTCTTCGTGCCTGATAGCACCCACTCGTTGCCGTCCTTGATCGCAGCGGTCTGGATGTTGGCCGCGTCGCTGCCGGCTTGCGGTTCGGTCAGCGCGAAGGCGCCGATGGCTCGGCCGTCCGACAGCGGGCGCACGAACGTCTCGCGCTGCGCCTCGGTCCCGAAGAGGTAGAGTGGCTGCACACAGATGCCCGTGTGCGCGCCCACGATCGTCGCGACGCTCGCATCGAGGTGGGCCAGTTCCTCGATCATGATGCAGTAGCCGACCTCGCCCATGCCGGCGCCGCCGTACTCACGGGGGATGGGTACGCCCATCAGGCCCTGCTTCTGGATCTTGCGGACGATGGCCCACGGGAACTCGTGGCCTTCCACGAATCCACGAGGCATCATCGGCCGGATCTCTTCATCCACGAACTCGCGGACCGTCTGCCGGAAGAGCTCTTGCTCTTCGCTGAAGGAGAAATCCAGCGCCATGGTGACGATGCGGGGAGGGCGGCGGGACGCCATGAACATGTTGCCTCCGGGTGGTACGAATAGGAGTGAAAACTGGGCGCACCGGCTGTGGCGCATAAAATGGATGACACTATCCATGGCCGCGGCGTAGCAGCAGCCGGTCCCCATGTCTGCACCATTCTCCCTCGATGAGAGTTGGTTCATTGGCGCAGGCGAGCCCCGCGCCCAGGCCTATCGCGACGCCATCGCAGCGTTTGCGGCGCGGGTGGGTTCGTTCGACACGGGCGCGACCCGAGCGCCTCCCGCCGACGTGACCGTCCTGGTGCCCACGCTGGACGAGGAGGACTACGTACTGGATGCGGTCCGCTCGCTCGCCCTGCAGACGCTTCGGCGCGATCACCCAGAACACGTCCATATCATGCTAGTGGACTCGGGCAGCACTGACGCGACGGTGGCGAGGGCTGGCCCGTTCGTGGACCGCGTCGTCATCGCGCCTCGCGGCAAGCTCACCGCGCTCACGTCTGGGGTGGACTCGGCACGTGGCGACATCATCGTCGAAGCTGACGCCGACGGGTGGTACCCCCCTGGTTGGCTGGCACGCATGGTCGAACCGTTCACCGAGGAGGACGTCGTCGCCGTTCGGGGAGTCCACGTCTATCACGATAGCCCCGCCCTGCGCCCGATGTGGCGCGCGCGTCGCACCATCTTCGGCGCGTTCGGCAACTTCCCCGGCGGCGTGCGAGCGTATCGCAGATCGACGTTCAGGATGACGGGCGGCTTCCGGCTGGACGTGGATCAATCGAGGTTCTGGAGCTTGTGGCGCGAGGAAGAGTGGCGCTTCCGCGATCGGCTCGCCTCGGAAGGTCGCCTGGTGGACGCGCGTGAGGCAATGTGCTTCAAGAGCGCGCGTCGGAGCGACCCCTTCTTCGTGCGTGACGCACGCGTGGACACGTTCCGTGCCCACGCCTCGCAAGAGGGCCGCTTCCGCGACGGCATCACCGATAGCCTTTACCGCGCGCGCCGGCGACTCGCGGCGGCTCTCACCCTACGGTGATGATCGTGGGAGCGGTGTGGGCGCCTCCACTGCGTCCTCCTTGAGCGACATGAGCGCGAGGGAGATGGCTGCCTGCTCCTCGTTCGAGTCCACGATGCGCGTGAACGTGCGCATCGTGCGATTACCTTCCTCGATGTTGGCGACGTCGGAGATGTTCACGCGTCCGCCAGCGTGCAAGAGCGCGAGCGCGGCCATCGCGTTCGCCTCGTCAAGCGTCACGTTGCGGAAAGCCGACGTGTGGAACGCGACGACGATCGTCGCGTTGGGAGGCAGGATAGGCTCGTGGATGCCCAGCGCGAGCGCATCCATCGCGCCAGTGATCGTGACCACGCGCCTGAGATCGAACGTGCACACTTCGTCCCGCTCGAACGTCCAGCTCATGAGGGAGAGGGCGTCTGGACGTTCTCCCTGCGCTTGCGCGAGCGCGAGCCCCGAGACGATCGTGCTCCGGTCGGCCGTCACGTTCCGTTGCTCGTGCGCGTACGTGGAGCGACCCTCGTGCAAGAGCCCTGGGACGAACGCCGTGTGCGGTTCTTGCGCGAGGCTCGCGCAGACGGCGCTTGGTGCATCGTCAGTGGGGCCGCGGCCAGTCAACGAGCCTCCGGGCGCGACGACGGCCGCCACGTTCGCGCTCAGCGTGAGCGCGGCGAGGACGAGCGCGAAGCGCGTGCGGGGGTCTAGCATGGCCGACTTCTTCTTAAGGGTCGCATGCCCGCGTGTGAATCACGTCTGGAACAAGATTCGGCAAGAGATGATCCAGCGTCAAGGTTGATTCAAGGAACTCGAAGGGTGGCGGCCTGGAGTTTGAGCTCGACGATGCCCCGACGCCCACAACGACTCACAAGCGAGCGTCGGGGCAACGTCCGCGAGCCCAACCCAGAAGGGTAAGAAAACAATGACACGACGAATGATTTGGAGTTTGCTGCTATTCGCAGCCGCCGCGCTGGTGCTCCCCGCCAGCGCGTTCGCAGGTGCGGGGATCTCTTCGTGCGCTGAGGGCACCACGGTAGGTGGCTTGCAGGCGGTCAACGACCTCCATACCACGCGCACAGACGCGACTGGCAGGGCGCAGACGGTGAGCGTGAACGACGACACCGTGCTCCTCGCCATCGCGCTGCACAACAACGGCGCTAGCGGCATCAACTGGAACGACCTCAGGAACGTGCAGAAGACGACGATGAAGTCGATGACCGCCTCCCAAACGGCGAACCTCGACCGCGCGGACGTTTTCAGCGCGCTCGCCTTGGGCATCCACGACACGGCAAGCAGCCTTGACGCGCTCGCGTGCGTCGCCGACTTCACGACCGCCGCGCGGGAAACGACGACGGACACCCAGTCAGTCGCGCTTGACCAGAACACGGTCCTGCTCGCGATCGCGGTCCACAACGCGGTGGGAAGCCCCCTCGTCTTCGGTGACATCGCGAACATGGCTCAGAACAGCTCCACCACGGTCACGCACGACCAGGACGTCAGCGCCCCGACGGACCAGACGTTCCTCGCGCTGGCCCTCGGCGGAGGGTCCGCGCCGTAGGGCATAACGCCCCACCCAACGACTCCGGGGGCGTCTGGTACGCCCCCGGTCCTTTCCCTCTCACTCACTCATCCAAGGAAGTCGATCCCCATGATCCGCCTCGCCACGCCCGTCATCCTCGCCTTGCTCGCGATCTCCACAGCGTCCTCAAGTCTCGCATCTGCCGCGACCACGAAAGCATCGGGCGTGCCAGATTCGACGGCGCTCCAGTTGTCGTTCACGAATGCCACCACCATCCTCGTACGACTCGATCAGAAGTGGGAGAACGCCCGCGGCGCCGAGATGCGACAAAGCCTCGACGCCTACTTCGGCAACGGGGACGGGAAGCTATCGTTCGCCGAGATATCTCGGATCACCGCCGCCGCCAGCAATGACATGCGCGACAAGACGTTCGCCCCCCTGACGGTGGACGGCGCCGCCGTGCGCGTGTCCAACGTGTCCGTGTCGCTATCTGGTGCGGAAGCCAACGAGACGGGGGCTCGACTATCCATCCATCACGAGATCACGTTGGCGACGCCCCCGATGGAGGGAGGCCGCCACACGATAGCGCTCGCCTCGACGTGGAACGGCACGTATTCCATCGAGCCCCCCGCGGGCCTCGCGGTCAATGACGCCACGTCCCCTGGACCAGTGACGGGCCCGCTCTCGTCGGGCACCAGCGTGGGGTTCACGATCGCGCCGCCCACACCACCCCCCACCATCGTGACGCCCGCCGAGTCCGTCGCCGCCCCTGCGCCCGTCCTTCCCGTGAACCATAACACCCCGGGACCCACGGTGGTCAGCGTGGCGATCGCTGTCGGGCTGACTGCCTTGCTGCTCGCTTGGTCGCGCCGCCGGTGAGCGACCTCAGCGAACAGCCCGCAGATGGTAGGCACGAAGGTCATGCTCGGCGCGAGCGCACATCGGGCGCGTCATGATCGAAAGCACGGCGTTGACCCAGAGGAGAGAGTTGGTCTTCGAAATGATCG
The DNA here is from genome assembly GCA_041658815.1 of Thermoplasmatota archaeon. GTDB lineage: Archaea > Thermoplasmatota > SW-10-69-26 > JACQPN01 > JAJPHT01 > JAJPHT01. The sequence goes on along the minus strand of JBAZZN010000061.1, from coordinate 5,189 downwards.
TGGCGCGTTCTGGCATCCACACGCGTCTCTTGGCGCGTGAATGCGGGATCGCGTTGAGCACGGCGAAGTACCATATCGATCTGCTCGAGCGCACCGGCCGAATCACCTTTCGCCAGGACGGTCGTTATCGTCGGCTGTTCCCCGTGGGCGCCCCGGACGCGATCATGATCGTGCGATCGGCGCTGCAGCGCCGCGTTCCGGCCACCGTGCTTGCCGTCGTGGCGCGCAGGAAGACGTCCACTCGGCGCGACATCTCGAACGCCACTGGCATCAGCGGGAGCACGTTGGGCGGCGCGCTCGTGTACCTCCATCGCCTCGGCGTGCTCACGCGCGAATTGCAAGGCGGGCGTTTCGTGTACCGCGTGACGGACCCCGCACTAGTCCTTCCACTTGTGGCGGAGACCGAGCGCGGCCTCACGGTCGCGACTCCGGTCGCGACCCCGCCTGCATCGTCGATCACGACGGCGTAGCCTCGCTTCTCGCCTGAGGGATCCCCGCGATCGGGGTTCCCAGCGTGTGAGCGAGACCCTGCTGAAGCTGCACGCGCGGCGCCCACCCCAAGCGCGACTTCGCGGCACGCGCGTCCGCCACGCGGCGGCGCACTTCATCCGCGCGGCTGTCCACGTGCACCGGAGCGATGTCCGTGCGACCAGCGGCCGATAGCACCACGCGCGCGAGGCGCACGATGCTGGTCTCGACGCCGGTGCCGAGGTTATAGACCTCGTGTTCGTTGGCCTCGCGCTCGGCCGCGAGGATCGTGCCGCGCACCGTGTCCTGCACGAAGGTGAAGTCGCGCGTTTGTTCCCCGTCCCCGAAGACGATGGGCGGAAGGCCCTGGAGCACGCGGTCGCAGAAGATCGCCGTGACGAAGCCGTACGCCGAGCATTCTTGTCCAGGGCCGTACACGTTGAAGTAGCGCAAGCTCGTCGTGGAGAGCCCCGTCTCGCGCGTGAATGCCTCTGCGAGCTTCTCTTCAAGCAGCTTGGCGGCCGCGTAGCCCGTTCGTGGTGCCGCCCCTTCCGTCTCGACGTATGGGGGCGCGCCGTCACCGTACACCTCGCTGGATGATGCGAGCACGACCTTGCGCGCGCCCACGTCGCTGGCTGCGTGGAGCACGTTGTGCGTGCCTTGGACGTTCTCCAGGATCACACGGATGGGCTCCTCCCACGTGCGTTTCACGCCCAGCACGGCGGCAAGGTGGAACACCGTGTCAGCGCCCTGCATCGCGCGCGAGAGGCGCAGCGGCTCCAGCGTGGACGCGCGAATGACCTCCAAGCGGTCGATGGAGTCGCTCAGGTTGCCCAGGCGGCCCGTGCTGAGATTGTCGAAGACGGTCACGCTCGCGCCGCGAGAGAGCAGCTCCTTGGCGAGGTGGCTCCCGATGAAGCCAGCGCCGCCGGTGATGATGACCTTGCGGCCTTCCCAATTCATGGGGCGTGCCCCCGGCCGATGCTCCACACCCGCATGCCCAACGCACGCAGGTCCCTCGCGTCAATGAGGCCGCGGCCGTCCACCACGATGGCGTTGGGCTTCGCGAGCGTCGCGATATGAGGCCAATCGATGCCGCGGAACTCCGGGTGGTCCGTAAGGATCGCGATCACGTGCGCGCCACGCGTGGCTTCCTCGATCGTGAGGCCCCTCGCACCGTTCGTCGCGCGCGCGAAGCTGAGTGGCTCGACGTGCGGGTCATGAAGGCCCATGTGCACGCCATGCCGGCGCAGGCGTTCGATGACGCGTAGCGCTGGCGACTCGCGGAGGTCCCCCACGCCGCCCTTGTAGGAAAGGCCCAGCACGGCGACCTTCGCGCCCACCTCGCCCGTCAAGCCGGAGAGGACCACGTCCGTGACGGCTTCCGTGGCATCATCGTTCACTTGACGCGCGAGTGCCATCAGCCGCGGCTCGAAGCCGGCGCGCCGCGCTTCCTCGATGAGGTAGTACGGATCGACTGGGATGCAGTGGCCGCCCACGCCTGGGCCGGGCTGCGCGTGGTAGAAGTTGTACTTCGTGCGCGCTGCCGCAAGCACTGCGTGCGCGTCGAGCCCGAGGTGCCGCGACATCGCGGCGAACTCGTTCACGAGCGCGATGTTGACGTCGCGCTGCACGTTCTCGAGGACCTTGCTGCACTCCGCCGTCTTGATGTCGGGGCAGAGGTGGAGTGGCGCGTGGAGGATGGACTCGTACACGGATGACGCGATGTCAAGGCTGCGCGCGTCCAGCGCGCCAAGCACGCGAGGAGTGACCTCGGCCGTGTGCGCGTCGTCGCCGGGGTTGAGCCGCTCGGGGCAGTAGGCGACGCCGAAGTCCTTGCCCGCTTGAAGCGTGCTTTCGTGCTCCAGGATCGGGATGCACACGCGCTCCGTGCACCCCGGGAACGTCGTGCTCTCATAGGAAACGACGGTGCCGCGCTGGAGGCCTCGTCCGATGGCAGCGCTCGCGCTCTCAAGCGGTCCAAGGTCGGGCATGTGGTCCTCATGGACGGGGGTCGGCACGCACACCAGGACGACGTCCGCGTCGCGCACCGCGGCCGCCGTGTCCGTCGTCGCGCTCAGGCGACCGTCGGAGACGAGCGCGCGCACCTCCTCGTCGCTCGCAGCGTCCGCGAGCGGTGTGGTGCCCGCGCGGATCGCCGCCACGACGCGCTCGCTCATGTCAGCGCCGACGACCAGGTAGCCGGCCTTCGCCAGGCAGATCGCGGAGGGGAGACCCACGTAGCCGAGGCCGACGACGACCACACGTCGGACGTCGTGGTGGCGAGTGGGATCGAGCGGATGCGCGACGGTCGAGTCAGCGGCTTGGGACGTTGATATCACCTTCCAGGTGCACGCGGTCCCGAGAAGCGATGCTGGTTGTGGTACAGGGTTCGGTTTCTCTCGAACTGAGTTCGACGCGTCCGAATCGTTCCACGAGCGTTGGACGCGAAACGACTTCCGCTGTACTGCCAGGAATCGCGGCCATGGATCCCGCGTGGGCACGCGACGTAGCCATCTTCCTCCTGATCCTCTGGGCCACCACCGGCTTGACCATCGTGCATCTAGGCGTGCTGGCGTGGCGCTTCGTTTCGCGGCATTTCGCGCGGAAGCGCCCACGCGAAGCGCCCGACACAGGCGCAGTGGACTTCGCGGCGTGCCCCACGATCACGTTCGTTGTCCCCGTCTTCAACGACGCCCTCACGGTCGGCGCGACCATCGAGAGCATCCTCAGGCAGACCATGCCCGTCGATCGTGTCCTCGTCATCGACGATGGCAGCACGGACGGGACACCTGCCGTGCTCGAGAACTACCGCTCCCGCGGAGTGACGATCGTCCGATTGGCGACCAACGGCGGGAAGACGCGCGCGCTGGACGCGGCGCTTGCCCACGTGGACACGGATCTCGTCGCCATCACGGATGCAGATAGCGTCGTGGACGAGAACTACGTCCAGGAGATCACGCGGGACTTCGCGGACCCCGACCTCGCCGCTGTCGGCGGCGCGGTCGAGAGCATCCCGCACACTTGGGTCACCGCGGCGCGCCAGATCGACTACATGCTCACGGTCCACATCGATCGCGACGCCGAGAGCACCATGAAAGCCCTCGTCGTGCTACCAGGTGTCTCATCAACGTACCGCGCGAGCACACTACGCGAGATGGGCTTCGAGTTCGACACGATAGCGGAAGACTTCGACATGACGTTCCGCATGCAACGCGCACGCAAGAAGATCAAGATGAACATGCGCGCGAAGGTGTTCACGTCTGATCCGCCGACGCTTCGCGCGTACTACCGCCAGCTCGTGCGCTGGTACACTGACTTCTGGCTCGTGCTCCGCAAGCACCGCGCGGTCTTGGGCAAGCGCGTCTTCGGGACCGTCGAAGTGCCCCTCCTCGTGCTGAATGCGACTGTGGCGAGCGCGTTCTACCTCGTGCTACCATTGTGGTTCGCGTGGCACGACCGCTCCCGCCTTCCTTTGTACTTCGCGACAAGCTTCGCCATGGACCTCATCATGGTGACCATCGCGTGGCGCGCGTACCACCGGCGCGACCTGTGGTGGGCCCTCGCGAGCCGCACGCCCACGCGCGTCCTCGCGCGCTTCGCGTACTTGCTGGCGATGACCCGCGTGCTCATCGGTCGGCCTGGTCGGGCGTGGGCGAAGCTTGAGCGCCGGTCGAACGACGCGTTCCTCTACGCGACGGCTCGACGCGCCCGCACCGGTGGCACAACTCGCGCTTTGCTTCCGAACCGCTAAACACTCGTGTGAAGGACGCTCCCTGTATGTGTGGTATCTTGGGCATCGCCGGCAAAGAGAACGCTTCGACGTTCGTGCTGGATGGTCTCCGGCGGCTCGAGTACCGCGGCTATGACTCCGCCGGCATCGCGGTCTTGGGTGCGCGCGGTCTCGAAGTGCGCCGCGCCGTGGGCCCGGTGGCCGCGCTCGCCGCGCTTGAGCTTCCCTCTGGGCCGCTTGGCATCGGTCACACGCGCTGGGCCACGCACGGCGCGCCCTCAGAGCGCAACGCGCACCCCCATCGCGATTGCTCTCACCGCTTGGCCGTCGTGCACAACGGGATCATCGAGAACCACGTCGCTCTGCGGGAGAAGCTCGTGGCGAACGGGCACGTGTTCGAAAGCGACACCGATACTGAGGTCCTCGCGCACCTCATCGAGGAGCACTTGCCCGGGGATCTTCTCTTGGCCGTGCGCTCCGCGCTCGCGCTCGTCGAGGGATCGTACGCGCTGGCCGTCATCTCACAGGATTCGCCCGGCCGGATCATCGCCGCACGCGAGAGGTCCCCGCTCTTGGTGGGCCTCGCGGATGGGCGCACGCTGCTGGCGTCCGACGCGCTCGCCCTGTTGCCCCACACGCGGCGCGTGGTCTATTTGGAGGATGGGGACGTGGCCGAGGTCACCGCGCGAGGCGTGGATCTCTGGAGCCTTGCGGGAACGCCTCGCACCGTGCGTGTGCACGAACTTCCAGCGCCGCCGGCCATCGCCGCCACCAAGTCACATCATGAGCATCACATGCTCCGCGAGATCCACGAGAGCCCCGCGGCGTTCCGCGAACTTCTGCGGGGGCGCGTCGAGTTGGTCGGCGACCACTTCGACGTCGAGGGGCGACTCGATGAGCGGCACATCCGTGGTGCGCGGCGCATCATCATCCTCGCGTGCGGCACGAGCTACTACGCAGGCGTCATCGGAAAGTCGCTCCTGGAGCG
>JBAZZN010000060.1:0-11914 GCA_041658815.1 Thermoplasmatota archaeon | reverse complement strand
CTTCTTTGTGCTCTCTTTGGCGGGCATCGTCACTGTGCGCTTCTTCGTCGGTGCCTTCTTCGCCGCGGGCCGCGTCTTTCTCGCGATGGCCGGTGCCGCAGCCGCGGGCGCGTCCATGACGTTGGCGGCCTCACGCTCGACTTGGAGCGCGTGCCGCTTCGAGTTGGCAGGAAGCTCAGCATTCTCGGTTGCCATGCCGCCAGGGTTGCCTTTTTGTTCGCCGGGGTCGATCATCAGGCATGGGATAGCGGGCGAGCGGAAAACGCTGGCGGCTCGCTGGCCCTTCGCGTGAACTCGGCCTCCCGTGCTTCATCGCTCATGGGATCCGCGCGCGGGCCGGTTGGGCGAAGCCTCATGCATGCACTGCCGATGCAGAAGCTCATGATTCACTCGGTAGGATCTCCTCCTTGAAGCGTCCTGACGGCGTCGGGGCGCGCAAGCGGCGGATGGCACGGCCCGCGAGTGCGCGCCGTTCGTGGCGCAAGATCTTGCGCCGCGTGGGTCCCGGCATCGTGACGGGCGCTTCGGATGATGACCCCAGCGGCATCGGCACGTACAGTCAAGTCGGCGCGCAGTTCGGCTTCGGCATGTTGTGGACGATGCTGTTCACGCTGCCACTCATGAGTAGCGTGCAGGAAGCAAGCGCGCTCATTGGGCGCGCGACGGGGCACGGACTCGCGACGAACATTCGCAAGTACCACCCAGGTTGGCTCGTGTATCCGCTCGTCGTCGCGCTTGTCGTTGCGAACTTCATCAACATCGGCGCGGACCTGGGCGCGATGGGCGCGGGCATGACGCTCGTCGTCGGGGGCCCAGCGATCATTTGGGTCATGCTGTTTGGCGTGGTCTGCGTTCTTGCAGAGCTGTTCATTCCGTATCATCGGTACTCAAGCGTTCTGAAATGGCTCACGTTGTCGCTCCTCGCCTACGTGGGGACCGTGCTCGTGGTGCACCTCGACTGGCGAAGTGCGATCATCTCCACGTTCGTTCCGCGCATCAGTTTCAACAAGGACACATTGATCGCGATCGTCGCGGTCTTGGGCACGACCATCAGCCCTTACCTCTTCTTCTGGCAAGCGAGCCAAGAGGTCGAGGAGATCACGGTGGATCCCGCGAGCCAACCGCTCGTGGATGACCCGCCGGAAGCCATCAACGAGGTTCTGCGGATCAAGTTGGACACGTACGGTGGCATGTTCGCATCCAACCTCATCGCGTGGTTCATCATCGCGAGCACCGGAGCGACGCTTTTTGTCGCGGGTGTCCACGACATTGATAGCGCGAACAAGGCAGCCGAAGCACTCACGCCGATCGCGGGTCGATTCGGCGGGGCACTCTTCGCCTTAGGTATCATCGCGACGGGGCTCCTCGCGATCCCCGTCCTCGCTGGCAGCGCGGCCTTCGGCGTCGCAGAGAGCTTTCGATGGCGCGCCAGCCTCGAAGAGCCGCCAAAGCGGGAGCACGGCTTTTACGGAGTCATCATCGTCGGAGTCCTCATCGGCATCTTTATCAATTTCATAGGAGTCAACCCGATCCACGCGCTCATCTGGACGGCCGTCATCAACGCGGTCGTTGCGCCGCCGCTCATCGCGATCGTCATGCTGATGGCTGGCTCGAAACGCGTGATGGGAGAGACGCGCGCTGGCATTGGCGTTCGAATCATCGGGTGGATCACGGTCGCCGTGATGAGTCTCGCCGTCGTCGGCATGTTTTGGAGCTTCGCCTCATAGTTCAGGACGCGCTCAAGCTAAGCGTCCGGCGCCACATGATGGCGTCTTGGCCGGGCCCCTTCCGTTCATCTCGGTGCGACCACTCGCTCTGTTTCAGCGGTGGGTGCATCGCAACGCCGTTCCAGACGAAGTGAATGCGGAAGGCCAACCGGGGGGCCACGCGTGGGCGGCGCGTCGCGGCACGCTACAAAGCGAGGGCAACCACGTGGAAGCGCTCGTAGATGGGCACGCTGTCTTTGCTGCGACTCCAGCTTGCGATCGCGGGGCAAAACGAAGATGATCCCCCGAGGGATGCCGGAGGCCCGTGCGAACTACTTTCCCTGAAGCTTGTCCGCGACATCACGTACGGCATGCTTGGCGTCACCCATGACTTTCTGGGCTTTGCCCTTGAGTTCTTGGCTCTTGTCGCCGCGGAGGTGGCCGACGACCTCGTTCGTCTTGCCCTTGATCTTGTCCGATGTCCCGCTCGAAGGCTTGTCGTTCGACATGCTCTTGACTCTCGCCGTGTGAGCGTTTGACGATTGCGGCTGAAGTGCAAATTTCGGCGGTCAGCACCAAGCTGATCGGTGCCTCGAAGTCCCTTCGTTCAAAAAAGAATGGGGGGGCCTCGCTTTGGGCACATGGTGCAATGATAGCACCATGTGCCTGCGCGGGGCGCGATCGATAGAATCGTGGGTCCGGCAGTTTTAGAGCGTTCTGCCGGGGCCGATGGTTCGGCCGCGTCCGCGGCCCGTGGCGAGGTGGTAGATGCCGAGCACGACGCCCACGAGCACGAGGATCCAGCCGATGTACATGAGCGGCCCGGCGAAGACGCCGAAGACCGGAAGGACGCTCAAGATCAGGCCGACGACGAGTAGGGTAATTCCGAGTCCGAGAGTTTGCATATGAGTCAAACCTCGTCAACTTCGAGTATTGACCCTATGGCTCGTTCGTCACGCCTAATACCCGGACTTGTCCGTGGCACTGCTGGATGAGCCACTGTCGTCCGAACTCGAAGAGTCCTTCGCCGCCGCTGCGTCCTTTTTCGACGCGTCTTCGTCTTCCTCTTCACCCATCTTGGGCGCGGACGTGGAATAGCCGTATGAAGACGGCTTTTCGGCAGCGGCCCCGCCTTTCGCAAAGTGCTCCTTCGTCTTTTGGAATTCCTGCGTCGCCGCGCCACCAACCTTTCGGATGGCTTCGCCGGCCTTCCCGATAGCAGCGCCCGTCGTTTTCGCGAGGTCGCTCTTCTCAGCACCCTCAGCGAAGCCCTTCAGCGAGCCCGCGACGGTCGCGATGCCGCGCTGGACCTTGCCCTTGGCGCGCTTGCTCGCGTCAGCTGCGGCGCCCGTCAGTTCGGGCTTCTTCTCCGCGGCGTCGGGCGAGGCTGCGTCACTCTTGTTGGGCTGAGACTTGTTCTCATCGTAACCTTGCGACTCCGTCTCCGGTTCGGTTTCGCTTTTCTTGTCGGTGTTCGCATTTCCTGCTTCTTCGTAGTTGTTGTCTTCCATGTGAATCAGTCCTGTTCCTTGGATCAGAATCCCGCTCGGCCTCGTCCACCGAAGGCGGACTTGACTGGCGCGACGACGTGACGCGCTTCCATCTTCGAGTTCTCGATGTGCTTGTGCGTCTTGGCTTGCGCGGCTGCCTTTCGCGAGCGCATCGTTGCGTACGCGATGCCGCCGAACACGACGTAAATGAGCGCCGTGATCCACGTTCCACCCGGGTCACCCACGAGGCGATTGAGAGAAACGACGAGCGCGATGGTCACGACGACGAGCGTGACGATTCCGAATACGCCGATCGCGACGCTCATGGAGAGCGCGACCATGAGGCCGTGCCACCAAGCCTTCGCGGCCTCGGTCATCTCGTGGCCGATGCGTCGAGGCGCGCCCTTCGCGCGACGCGATGTCTCCTTGACTGCGTCGGCGCGGACCTTCACGCCTTCCTTGACGTGCCGCACGCCGCTCTGAACCTCATGAGCCGCGTCCGTGACTGCGTGAGTCGCGCGAGAAGCGACACCCGCAACGGCCGTTCCTGCCTCGCCGAGCTTCTCCCCGACGGCTTGTATCTCCGGTGAATCAAGAGCGGCCATGACGTGATCACCACCTTCCCGCGCGACTTGACCAGCGGCCTCGACGCCCTGAGCAGCATCATCGAGGACATCGTCATCGAGGGCCTCGACGAATGCCTCCAAGGCGCCACCGAGCGCGGCGGCGAAATTGCGTGCGCGGTCCTCCGCGCTCGCTGGAGCCCGTTCACCATCGGCCGGATCTGGTGAGGACTTGGTCGATCTGTCGGCCGGTTGCTGCGCGGCGTCGTCATGATTCTCGTCGTCAAAAGGAGTCGTGAAATCACCCTCAGGCCTCACTCTGGTCTGGTAGAAGCCCTAACCGTGTTCTGGCAGCGAGGTCGATTCCGGCGCGAATCCGCGGGAGCGCTACGGTTGACCGAGCGCGCGGCTGCGCCAGTGTGGATAAACCCGCCACAAGGATCCAACGATTCGCACGGCCTTTGGGCGTTCCTTTTTGGCGAACGCGAACACATCGATTCCAGAGAGCGCGCCCATGCGAACCCCGCGCAAGGTGTTGGACGCCACTCCGAACATTTCCCCGGGCGACAGGCGCTCTTCACCGATGAGTCGGCCACGCCTGACATGGTCCGAGCCGTTCAACACCCCGTGTGAACACGCGACGACGCAACAAGACGGGCGAGAACCCGATGGAAGAAGAGAACTTCCCCACGAGCAGCCCCACGAGGGACGCGGTGGATCGCGAAATGAGTGAACCAAGCAATCTGCGCGGACCCACCAAGCCGCTTCCGGCCCGACGGCCACCGGCCAAGGAAGCTGAAAAGCAGCGCAAAACAACGCATCGTGAGTCATCCCATTGAGCCCACCTCCCTTCCTTCCGATGCGCCCGTTCGCGCTACTTCGGCGTTGGGCACACCGGAACGCCACCCCCGCCGACATCGACATCGAAAGTCACTCCGGTGTCCACCCTTGGGCGACGCGTCGCGGCACACTACAAAGCGAAGGCAACCAAGTCGAGGCGCTCGTGGATGGCCACGCTGCCTTTGCCGCGACGGCCACTGCGATAGCAGGCGCGAAACGAAACGTGCGCGTGCTCCAGATGGGCTTCGAGGTCGACTTCGTCGCAGCGTTCCGCGACGGCGATAGCCCGCCACTGGCGAACTTTGTGCGCGAGGCAGGGGCGCGCGGGGTCGACGTGCGGGTGCTGCTAGCAAAAAGCGAACCCGTGGACTTGTTGGGCTACGATAGGACTGCGCGTTTCTTCGACGAGTGCGCGGGCGTCCAAGTTCGGCCGTTTCCCCTTCGCGCCGAACTTCAACACGCCAAGACCATGGTGGTCGATGGTCAAGTCGCGTTCGTGTATGGTTCGCTCTTCGAGCAACCCTACTGGGACTTGCCGACCCATTCCGTCGTCGAGCAGCGCCGCGGCAAGGGCATCACGGCCGTTGGCTCCCGCCCTGTCCACGATCTGGCGGTGCGTGTCGAGGGGCCCGCCGTTGCGGATGTTGACCGATGTTTCGCGGACTTGTGGAACTACCGCGCCACCGTTGAGAAGAGGTTGCATGAGCGCGTCGAGCCATGCTTACCACCGCCGCCTATTGGCGCGCAGGCTCTGCAGGTGGTGCGAAGTTTGCCGCGTGGACTCTTGCCTGATCGCGCCGAAGGAGAGACTGACGTTTTCGACGGGAAAGGGTGGCGACGCAAAGGCGCTTCAGAGTCTGGGCATCGACGCGCGGCGGCTCGATCTGCGGCCGTGAGCAAGCATCTGGCTCTCGCGCTCGTCGTTCCCCTATACGGCGTGTGTCGGCACTTTTTCCGCGACCACGACGCGACTCGTGCTGGCGAAGTTGCTGAGGACTCGCGCCGCGAGTGCGTTGTCGTTCGTGCGGAAGGTGACGCGCCCATCCGCGGGGGATGCCAGGATGGCTTCGATGTTCACGCCCGCTGCCGCGAGTTCGGCGCACACGCGCGAGAGTTCGCCAGGCTTGTTCGCGATCTGCGCGGTGACGAGTTCAGTCTCGTGCGCGTCGATGCTCGCGGCTTGGAGGATGGCGAGGGCTTCGTGTGACTTCGGGGTCAAGATGCGGGCATAGCCGGTCGAGCCAATGGTCTCGACGCTGATGTTGTCGATGTTGATCTTGTGCTCGCCCAAGACGCGCGTCGCGTGCTCGAGCGCGCCAGGTCGGTTCGGGAGCTTGACATAGATCGCGGGGATCGTCTGAACGTTCGTCATCAGAACAGCCGAGTCCTCATTTCGTGGGTCATACTTCAGCGTGACGCCTATGGACTCGTCAGGTGCCACAGCCGGAAACGCGTTCGTCAATCCCCGGGAGGCCGGGGACGAGTGGCTCTCGGAGTGTTGAGAGTCTCGTGGGCCATGTGGATGTGGTCAGGCGAGCGTCGGCGAGGTAGTCTCGTCATTTGGCGGGAAGCGTCCAGGAGGTTCTCGGACGTTGTGGCCGAATTACAGGGTCCGTCCGCCGCCGTGGCGCGCGCTGCCGGAGCGACCTACGACGTGGAGGACGGCGAAGACGAGGCCGACAACGACAAGGATCCAACCAATGTAGATGAGTGGGCCGGCGAGAACGCCGAAAACGGGGAGGAGGCTGAGCAGGATGCCGATGATGAGGAGCGCGATTCCAAGGCGGAGGTATTCCATTGGTTGAACATTGCGCGTCCGAGGGTTAGACGGATTTGGCCGAGAGGCCGATTCGCGCGAACCGGTCTTTGGTCAGCCGCCGTCGTTTCCGGATTCGGAGAGCCAGGCGGCCGTCCACCGAGAGGTGATTGACATCGCCTCCCGGTGGAGGAAGCTGCTTCTTCTACTCGGCTTCCTCGTCCGCTTCGGGCTCGGCAGGCGCTTCGTTGGCGGGGAAGTTGGGCTTCTCGGCGGCTTCCGGACGCTTGGCGTTGGCGAGTTCGTTCTCAGGCTGCTTTTCCTTGGTGGGTTCGGCCATGCTTCGTCCTCGGAATGACTTGGGCAAGGACCATGTGGACGGTTCGCAGTGAAACGATCAGTCTCAGAGCGAGGGGCTCACGCCGGCCGACCGCGTGTGATCTATTGGCCGCGCTTGCCCCAACGTATATTCCCCCTCCCCGCCTGATGCCGCGTTGCGGCGGTTCAAGCGACTGCCTGAGAGGTCATTTGGTGAAGCGCATCCTTGTCGTTGATGACGACTCCAGCATGTTGCTCGTTTGCCGGCGCTTCTTCGCGCGGTGCGATCCACAGCTCGAAATGGTGGAGGCGGCTAGTGGCGAGGATGCTATTGCCATCCTTCAGCACCAGAAGTTCGATGTCGTCTTGAGTGACTTTCGGTTAGGCGGGGCGGATGGGACGGATGTGCTCATGTTCACGTCGATGACGCAGCCTGATGCGGTGCGCGTCCTCATGTCCGGCGTTGCTGATGCCCGGGCGGTTGAACATGCGCGCGAGCGTGCAAAGATCCACGAGTATATCGAGAAACCCATGACGATGGCTGAACTTGAGAGTAAACTCCGGGAGGTCCTCGTGAAGCGGGGCGTCAACTTGGTCATGGCCGGTGGAGCATCTTCCGGTCAGACCATGCGGTAGTTTATCGTGTTGCAATCCTGATCCGATATCGCCGCTCTTCGATATCGTGCTTCGCTGCCTCAAGTGCGGCGAAATGCAAGGCGAACGGTTGGTTTCGGGGGTTGGTCGATCGCACGATCACAGGGCATCACGAAGTTGGTGTTCGTGTGTCCTTGACGACGACGACCGTCGCGTCGTCCGTGCCGCGGAACCCGTCTCGGATGGCGACCGCAGCGATGACCGCGGGGTCGCGTTGGAGGAGCCCGTTGTACATGACCGAGTCGTGACTGATGGCGACTCCGTCAGAATGGAGGATCATGACCGTGCCCGGAGCCCACGCTTCCGCGATGATGCGAGTCGCGGGCGGGTCGATGCTCGTCCCGACGGTGCCCTCGCGGCTGAGCAGCGTGACGTCGCGATCTGGGTGAAACATCCTGCCCTCGATGTTGCCAACCCTGACGAACTGGAACTGGCTTTGGATGGGGTCGATGCGGGCGAGTCCAAGCACGCCGCCGCGCGTCTTGCGCAATGTCGTCGGGGGTGTCACGTAACGTCTTGCTTCGCGGGAAGCGCGCTGGGCAGTGCCACCTTGACTGCGGCCCCGCCCAATCGTTCGCTCCGCGTGATAGCAATGCTTCCACCGAGCTTTTCGACGGCGCGTCGCACGATGATGAGGCCGAATCCTCCGCGCAGTGTGGTCGGGCGGCCCGGTTTGACGCGGTCGAACTGATTGATGAGTTTGGGATCGAAGCCGGAGCCGTTGTCCTCGATCGAGATGAGGATGGAACTCGGGTCCTGTGGCGCGTGCGTGATGGAAACGTGGACGCGGGGTACTGGGTTCGTGTTGTGTTTGGCGGCGTTGAGGAGGAGGTTTCCCAAGATCTCGCTGATGTGCTCGGGCGTCCCGTAGGCTTCGAGCCCCGGTGGGTTTTCTTGGATCGAGAGTTCGACGTGGTTGGCTTCATGATAGCTCGCGTAGCGTGTCATGCAGGCTTCGCTCTTGATGACGTCCGCCACGCGGATGGATCGGAGATCGTGTGGGTCAAGTATTGACGCGCGGCTGACGTCGAGAAGACCTTTGAGCAGGTGCGCGAGCCGTTTCGTGCTCTCGCGGCTGCGATCGAGAAGCTCGCGAGTTTCCGGATTGATATCTTGCTCTTCGATCAGGGCTTGAATGGCTTGAATGGCCCGGACGGGTTCCCTGATGTCGTGACTCACGACATACGCGAAACTCTCGAGCCCTTCGTTCGTGAGCGCAAGCGCCTTGTTGGCTTTCTCGAGTTTCGCGTTCGCTTCACTGAGGCGTAAGATGGTATCTGCGCGGTCGCGCACGCGTTGTTCCGCGCCAAGCTGGGCTGCGTGTTCGCTGAACGTCTTGGGGCCCGCAGGCGGGGTCTCCTGCGCGGTGTCTGCCGTTCGGGCGCGCGCAGGAAGCGTGAAGTGGACGGCGCCTCCGCCTTCGGGGCTTTGGCCAAGCCACAGTTTGCCACCCGTGAGTTCGACGGTGCGTTTTGCTATCGCGAGCCCGAATCCGCGCGTGGTCGTGCTCATGCGTTCGATGCCAGCGATGACGTCGCGGGGAAAGCCTGGTCCATCGTCTTCCACGATGACCTCGATCATTCTGCCGTCCGCGTCGCCGTGAGCCTTCACGCGCACGAGGGGGTGCGGGTTTGGATTGTGTTTCACTGCATTTTCGACGAGGTTTCCGAGGATCTGGCAAACCGCAGGAAGATGCGCGTGCACGATGACATCGTGCCCGGGGTATTCGAGGCGCGCGTCGCGTTCGGCAAGGCGGTCGCGGAAGCGCGTCGTGCAATCATCCATGCGAAGCGCGTCGTCAAGCGCGAGGGGGTGGGCGTTCGTGACGTCGGCGCGCGACGCGCGGCTGAATTCGAGGAGGCCAGTGACGAGGGATGCCAAGCGCCGGTTCGCGGCTCTTGCCTTCGAGTGAAGAGCCCGAACCGTTTCTGGCACATCGGCAGCATGGTCCTCCTCGAGGACGGTGAGGATCGTTTCCACGGCGCGCGCGGGCTCTTTGAGGTCGTGGCCCACGACGTAGGCGAATGCGTCGAGCGATTCGTTGGCTTGGCTGAGCACCTTATTCACCTCTTCAAGCTCGGCGGTGCGCGTTCGAACGCGGAACTCGAGCCCGTCGGTGAGGTCCTTGACCGCTGCTTCTGCTGTCTTGCGTTGGGTGACGTCTTCGATCGCGAGCAGGATCAGCTCGTCTTGTTCCTCCTTCTGCTCTTGCGCGGGGCTGACGCGTTTTGCGTTGAGGAGCATCGTGCGGGGGCCGATGGATTCGAATGTGTGCTCGACCTCGAAGTCTCTAACTTCGTCTCCGTGTGGCAAGATCTCTTGGATGAGTTGGCGGAGCTTGGGGATGTTCCATTGTCCGTTGCCCAAGTTGAAGATCAAGGTCCCGATCGTTTGGTCGGGCGCGGTCTGGAAGACGTCGTAGAAGGCGGGGTTCGCGGATATGACGCGGAGGTGCGTGTCGAGGACGAGGAGGGGCTCGCGGACGGTTGCGACGATGTTCTCCGCATACTTCTTGGCCGCGCTCGTCGCAAGTTCGGCCTTCTTGAGTGCGTCCACGTCCACGAACGTGACGACGATCCCGGCGATGCGTCCGTCTTGTGTGCGGTAGGGTTGGACGCGTCGTTGGTACCATTGGCCCTCGTTCGCGCGGATGAGTTTCTCGACGCTGGATCCGTCTTGGAGCACGATCTCCAAGTCGCCTGTGAGGTCTTCGTCCGTGAATTTGCGCGAGATATCACTGAGCGGTCGAGCCACGTCAGAGGGGATGATGGTGAACAATTTTCTTGTGGCGGGCGTGAAGCGCGAGATGCGGAAATCGCGGTCGAGGAAGATGGTGGCGACGTCAGTGCTTCGCAGGAGGTTGAGGAGGTCGTCGTTGGTGGCTTCAAGGGTCTCGGCCTTGTCTTTCAATTGACTGTTGACCGTCATGACCTCTTCGTTGAGGGATTGGAGTTCCTCTTTGGAGGTTTCGAGTTCCTCGTTCGTGCTGCGGAACTCTTCGTTCATTGACATCATTTCTTCGTTGCTGGCTTTCATTTCCTCGTTCGTGGTTTCCAGCGTCTCGATGGTGCCTTGAAGGTCGGCTTTGGTCGCGGAGAGTTCGGCTTCCAATTGTTCGGCGAGTGCCTCCCCTTTGACGGCGTGTCGGCGTGCCGTCTTTGGCCTCGTGCCGGGGGGCGCCTCAGTGGCGTCTTCGAACGTCACGATGAGTGAGCCCGTTGTGAATGGCGGGTTTGGTGCGGGCTTCACGTGGACATTGATAACATAGGTGCGTCCGTCCCGCGTGATCCCAACGCCCTCGATGTCGACGTTCCGCTTTTCGCGTTTCGCTTTGTAGAGCGCGGCCCTCAAGCGCGCGCCAAGTCCCTGTCTTGGCATCGCCATGAGGTCGAGCTTCGGTTCGCCGCGAGGGAATTCGAGATACTTGCTGATGGGGCCGTGAACGTACAGAATGTGATTTTGGTCGTCGACGAGGACGGTCGCGGGTGCGTAGGCGTCGAGGAGCCACTCGCGAGCGGCATCGACGAGCTTGGGTGGCTCGCGAGCGGAGGCGACCTTGGTTAGCGGCACGGGCTTGGGCAGTGGGCGACTTGCGGTTTCTGGATCGGTGCTTGTGTCGGTGAGTTGAGCACGGCGCGCGGGTCCGACTCGTTGATAGATCCGTGCGCTTGGAAAAAGAGGCTCGAAACCACTGTCGGCGCCGACGGTCTCGGATGTGCCCAAGAATAGGATGCCGTTGGGTTTGAGGGCAGCGTGGAAGAGCGCGAGGATCTTCTTCTGGGCTTCGGGCTTTAGGTAGATGAGGACGTTGCGGCAAGTGATGATATCAAGGTTGAAGAATGGCGGGTCCACGAGGACGTTGTGCGTCGCGAAGACGAGCACGTCTCGAAGTTCCTTCTTGAAGCGATAATGGTTCGAGTCGGTCTTCGCGAAGAACTGGTCGCGCCGTTTCGCGGAGACGTCGGCGAGGGCGGCCTCGGGATATGTGCCCGTGCGCGCGGTCGTGATCGCTTCTTCGCTCACGTCGGTCGCGAAGATCTGCAAGTCGACAGTAGCGCCCGCTGCGTCTCTGGTTTCGAGGAGCGTCATCGCGACGGAGTAGGCTTCTTCCCCTGTCGCGCATCCGGCGACCCACGCGCGCACCGGGGTTTTTGCGGACTTGTCTTCGAAGGTTGGCCGGATGGCCTGCGCAAATTGGCTGAATGCCGCGGTGTCACGGAAGAAGCTCGTGACGCTGATGAGCAGGTCCGTCCGGAGTTGCTCTAACTCCTTTGGGTCACTCCGCAGGAGTTGGGAATAGTCGTCCATGCGCTTCTTGCCTTTGAGCCCCATGCGGCGATGGATGCGTCGCAGGAGCGTGTTCTCTTTGTATGGTCGAAAGTCGTGACCGTTACGGATTCGCACCAGTGACAACACGCCTTGGAGGCCTTCTTCGTGCAGTGCATGCGGTTCGATGATGGCACCATCATTCAAGTGCCGGGCGAACTCAACGAGCCGTTTCGGGATGTCTTCGACGCGGAGGATCAAGTCGGCTAAGCGAGTGCTGATAGCACTTTGGGGCATTCCATCGAACGCGGCTGACTCGGG
>JBAZZN010000059.1:0-11932 GCA_041658815.1 Thermoplasmatota archaeon | reverse complement strand
GCGTGGGCCCGCCGGCCACTTGCTTCGCCACGATGGCAGGGACCATGGTGCCTTTGCAGTCGGGGAACCCGTAGTCGCCAAGGTCGATCGAATCGCCTTGGATGGTACCAGCTCCACTGCCGCCGCTCTTGGGGGCGCCGACTTGGATCGTGCCGCTCATGAGCTTGCCGTGGATGACGCAGATGTAAGTGACAGTGCCTGGTTCAGTCGGCGCTGTCCATTCCACGTCCAAGCTATCGCCCTCATTGATGATGGCTGACACTTTGTCGTCGCCGATCTTGATGTTGTGCAGGCTCGTGACCGACCTCACGTGGAAGGTGACGTGTTGGCCTGGCTGCACACTGAGCGTGGGGTTGCGCTCGGTCGCCCCCCTCAGCGTCCAATAGAAGCCGGCGCCGTCGCCGTGGCCGTCCAGTGAGATCTCGATGGGGCCGGCGGGGGCAGTTGGCGTCGTGTTCGTCTCGTTGACGGTGGCGTTCGTCGCCGTCGTGTTCGTCGTGGTCGTGTTCGTCGTTTCGTTCGTGCTGTTCGTCGTCGCGTTGCCTTCCGCTAGCACGGCTGGAGCCGACAAGAGTGCGAGACCGACGAGCACGAGGAGGAGACGCACTGGGCTTTCCCGGGGCGGGCACACCCGGGGGCAGTTTAAAGGATTTCTCTTGCTTCGCGTGTTCGCGTCGTCGCGCGTTCGCGTTGGCGCCGCAGGCGCCCAGAGGCCGCTCGGTCAGCGCGTCACGAACGGGATCCCATACACAAGCGCCAGCGGCAGCAGCACGTAGAACCCGATGTTCGCGCCAAGCTGCGCAAGAGACGTGACCATCAGGATGTGCGTGACCTTGTTGCGAAAGAGGTCCCTCATCGTTTCCAAGTGAGTGATGCCCTGGAAGTCCTTCACTGTGGGCTTGTGGACCTTGGCTTGGACGAGTCCGGGGAAGATGCCGCTGCCCACGAAGAAGTGGAGCGGCTTGAGTGGCGCCGCGACGAATGCCGTGAGCCACGTCAACGGATGGCCGCGCGCTATCATCGCGCCGATCATGGTCGCGCCGCCCGTGCACAGCACGTACTCGATGAGGTGCGCGCGCACGCTGGCGAAGTTTCCAGTGCGGAAACCCTGGAACACGAAGTAGCCGTAGAGGCCAAGGAGCGCAAGAGAGAACGCGCTCGTGAGGATGAGCCCCCAGCGGACCTTCTTCTTGGGGACGGCCTCGAAGCCCTTCTTGTCGGGGATCGTCTCGGGGTTGCGGAGGTACTGCTCGACGCCCTTGAGGTGGCCCGCGCCAAGCACGGCGACCACAGTGCCCTTCTTTGCGGCCTCGTGGATGTTGGAGGCGAGGTAGGCGTCGCGCTCGTGCACGAGGACCTGCGCCACGCTTGGCGCCATCTCGGCCAATTCGGCCATCATGGAGGTTAGGACGTCATCCTTGAGGATGTTCTCCACATCGAGCTCTTCCTCGTCATCGGCACCAACCAGCGATTTGAGCAACTCCCACGAGAGCCGCATCTTTTCGCGGAAGCCCATCATCGCGTAGGCGCGACGGAGCGTGATGCCGATGTCGCGGTCCACGAGCGCCAGTTCGCTGTTGAGGCCTTCCGCCTCGCGGATGGCCGCGAGCATCTCGGCGCCAGGCTCCACGCCCAGCTTCGCGCCCATGCGGCGCTGATAGCTCGCGAGCAAGGACTGCGCGAGGATGAAGCTGGACTTGCCGCCGCGGAGGAGGTCCGTGATGGGCGTCTCCTCGAAGCGCTTCTTGTCAGTGAGGGCGAGCTTCCGGTTCGCGTCGAGCTCGACCGCGACGACCTGCGGCTTCACCCGCTGGATGACCTCACGGACCTCCTTCACGCTCTCTGCGGAGACATGGGCTGTCCCCACGAGCGTGATCCCGGGCAGCTCGACGAGCACGGCGCGGCGAGCCGTCGAACCAGTGATAAGTGTTCGGTAGAAGGAATGGGGCCCGCAGGCCACTTGGTCCGCCGCAGCGGACTGCTTACTTGCGGCGCAGCACGAGGGCTGCTCCGACGAGGGCGATGCTGATGCCGACTAGTTCCGTGCCGGGGCTCTTCTTTTCGGGCGTCGAGGATTGCCCGGCGATGGCGATCGTGCCCACCATGCCAGTGGGCCGGTGGGGCAGGCAGTAGTAAGTGCCAGCGGTGGAGCCGGACTTGAACATGAACGTGGCTTTCTCACCCGTCGTCTGGACGTAGTCGGAGCATTCGCCGTCGAACGAGTCACAGAAGTTGTGGGGCACGTCGCCCGTGTTCGTGATCGTGACCATGATCTCGGTGTCCGCGGGTACGGTGAGCGTGGGGTTGTGCTCGGTCGCCCCCTTGAGCGTGAAGTAGAACGCAGTGCCGTCTCCGTGCGTTTCGAGGTCGAAGGACGTCTGGCCGGACGATTGGGCCTGCGCGGGGACCGCAGCAAGGATGAGGCCAGCCGAAAATAGGATGAATCCGATGGACTTCATGGTCACTTCGGGCGCACCGAAGGGGTTCGCCATAAAGTTTTTGACGGGGGCAAAGGCGAGCCCGCAGCGGGGGATGGAGCGCTCCAGCGTTCACTCTTCTGCCTCGCGCTTGCGCTCTTCGAGCCCGAGCACGTTGAGGACTTGCTTGCGGACGGCATCGCGCGCCAGGCGCAGCAGCGCTTCCTTCTCGTCCACGTCGCCGAAGATGCCCAGCTTGATCTGGCCGCCAGCGCTCTTGGCGTGGCCGCCCGCGCTTTGTTTGCCGAAGGCCTTCTCGAGGGCTTCGCCGAGGTTCACGCGCACGTCGTTCGTGCGGGCGCTGATGTGGATGACGTCCTCCACGATCCCAAAGCAGATCACCGTGTTCACGCCCTCGAGTTGCAGCAGGAAATCTGCGGCTTGCGGGAGGGTGTCGCGATCGCGGATGAAGTCCACGCTCGTGAGGACGAAGCTGCCGTATTGCTCGCGGTTCCGGATGGCTTTCCCGAGCGTGTCCACGGTCTCAGCGCTCATGGGCGGCGTCTCGATCTTCTCAAGTAGATCGCTGTCTGCGTACGTCGAGAGGAAGGTAGCGGCCTCCATGTCCTCGGCCGTCGCGCCGCGTGTGAAGCCCTTCGTGTCCGTGCGGATGCCGTAGAGCAGCGCGACGGCCAGCTCGTGCGTGACCGGCACGCCAAGCTGCTGGAGGTACTTCGTGAGGATCGTGCTCGTCGCGCCGATGCCGACGCGGATGTCGTGGAAGGGCGCCTTCACGTCCTCATCCTCGACCTGATGATGGTCGAACACGATGTCAGGGATGATATCTGGGGGGAGCACGTTGTTCTTGCCCGGCATCGAGGCCTCGATGAGCGCGACCTTGCCGTGCTGCGCGACGATGTCATGCACGTCGTCGCGGGGGCCCACCTGCACGAGCGAGATCTCAAGGAGGTTCACGAACGCGCGGTTCTCCTGGTGCCCGATGGCGCCGCCGTAATAGAGCGTCGCGGGTACGCCCAGGTGCTCGCAGATGGCCTTGAGGGCGAGTCCGGACCCAAGCGCGTCGGGGTCGGGGTTGTCTTGGAGGAACACCGCGATGCTCTTGGCTTGCTGGATGATGCCCGTGAGCGTGCTGCCGGTCCTCTGGACCTCGAAGAGCGCGAGCTCGCGCAGGACGGAGCGCGCGATGACGTCGCTTGGCATGATGACGCGGTCCGCACCGGCCTTCTCGAAGGCCTCCGCGCTCACCGGGTCCAGCGCGCGGACTATGACGAAGCACTCAGGCCACGAGGACTTGAGGTACTTGAGACCAGTGAGGTTCGCTTCCATGTTCGACGAGAGCAGGAGGCACGCGCTTGCTCGTTCGAGGTCCTCCTTGAACTGGTCGAGGTGCTCCATGTCTCCAGTGACGGCGGTGTAGCCCGCGTCGCGCAGGTCCTCGACACGCTTCTTGGAGCGGTCGATGATGAGGAGATCCTCCTCGCGGCTCTTCAGGAGGCGCGCCGCATTGAATCCGACAGAGCCGCAACCCAGAATGACGTACATGCGGCGCTTCGGACCTAGGCTGGCCGCTCGGATAAAGGCTTCATGTCGACCCTGAGGCGCCGTCCGTGGAAATGGGCAGGACGCGCACAGTGCGACCGTCGCGTTCCAGGCACACGAGGCGGGCGAGCGCCAGCTTCCGGATGTGCCAGCCCACCGTCGTGCGGCAGACCGACATGCGCTGAGCAAGCTCGGTCATGGTCGATCCTGGCGAGTCGCGCACGGCTTGGAGCACGCTCGCGGAGCCCACCGATCGCGCGACCGCGATGGCGGGGCGGTCCGCGGGGACGGTGCTGCCGGGCGCGAAGTAGCGCGCGCGGCGGCTGCCGGTGCCTTCCTGGACGACGAGGCCCTCTTTTTCGAGGCGATGGAGATGATAGCGCACGGTGCTTGGGTCGAGGCCCAGAGCACGCGCGAGGTCTGACTGGGAGATGCCTGGCCGCTCACGCAGCAGGTCGGTGAGGGCGGCGCGTTTGTCCTGCTCAAGCGTGCGCTTGCCGCGCAGACGGTGATAGAGCGCCCATGGCACGAGGAGGATGAAGACGGCACCGGCGGCGTACGCGGCCACACGGACCCACGGGTGCGTGGGTGGTGGCGGCGCGATGTTGGTGCTCGCTACGCTTGTGGCCGTGATGGTGACGGGCGTGTCGCCCGACGTGTGGTCTGGACCACGAGCCGGGGCGATGATGGCTTCGAGCACAGGGGGGGTTATCGGCGTGGAAGAGGCGTGCTCGATGAGACCGCGCGCTTTTGCACCGCGCGCGTCCTGAAGGAGCGCTTGGCGGGAGTCCCGATGGTCTTCGGGCGTGAGCGCGCCCCCGTCGCCCTGGACGTGCACGCGCAGGCTGGCGATGCCCAGCTGGGGCGCCAGGCCCTTGCCAACGAGTCGGACGTCGTTCGTTGTGACGTCCAAGCCGGGAGTGGTCCGTGATGGGTCGGACACGTTGACCGCGAAGGTGTTCGAGCGGACCGTGGCGGCGGACTTGGGCGCTTCCGCCTCGATGCCGGGAACGACCACTTGGTTCCAGGGCGCGCGGAGATTCGTCTGCGGTGCACCGACGGGCAGCTCTGCTCTCACGATCCGAGCATCCCCAACTGGCGTCGATACTTCCACCTCAGCGGGAGTGTAGCGTGGTTGGACCGGCGTTTCGAACGTTGCCGCGGCCTGGGTGAGGGGCAAGCCGATAGTGAGGAGGGCGAGCATCACGCAGGGAGTCAGCCAGCGCATGAGTGCGGCTCCCCACGTCCCTGGTATGGCGCTTGTAGAACGCGGGTTCGCCAGCTCCCGCTGCGACAAGAGGCGTGCAGGAAAGCCTTTAGTAGCCCGCCCCGCTGGGTCGAGCCAGGGAGCCGTCTTGAAGGAACGCGTCCTCGCCTTTCTGCTGCTCTTCCTCCTAGCGGCCCAAGCGTTGCCGATGCCGGCCACCGCTTGTAGCGTTCCGTGCGGGCGCATCTACCCCGTCCTGCTCATTGCTGCGGTGGAAGGAGCCCCGAAGCAGTTCGATCTCAAGCAAGGCGTCACGCTCGACGTGCCCCTCACCGTCACGTACCGCTTCGACGCGATCAACGACGGCTACAGTGTGGTGCCGCCGACGGACTCCGTCAAGATCTCTTTCGAGTATCCCCGCAAGCCCGCTTGGGTGGACCTCAAGGTGGAACCCGAGACGATCCCCGTGGACGTGAACAACCCAACGTACTTGACGCCAGGCCCGGACCCCAACGCGCCCACTGCGACGTTCAGCTTCACGGCCAAGATCACCGTCCACGCGACCCTCACGGGACAAGCCGTCCTGCGCGACGGGTTCGACTATGCGAAGCTCCTAGTCTTCGCCAAATCGACCGAGTCTGGCCTTTACCAGGCGGGCTACGGCATCAAGGAAGTGCGCGTGAGGCCAGAAGGTGCAGTGCACGAGTCCGACGTGGCCGGCGCGAAGGACGTCTTCAAGACCGAGGCCCTCCCCGCGCTCGACCTCAAGCCATTCGAGAAGAAGTTCGGCCCCACCACCATCAGCGTCACACCACCCCCGGACGCGAAGTGGTGGGAGAGCGGGTCATGGAAGGTCAAACTATCACCACCACCCGGCGGGAACATAGTGCTCGCACTCCACGACGAGTGGGGCAACCTCGAAGCGATCCACGGCCCCCTCGACGGGAACGTCGGCGAGGCTGCGTTCAACGTGACCCTCGCGAAGCCTGGCCTGCACACGCTGGGCGTCACGCTCCTCCCGCCCGCTGGCACGAGGACGCCGCCCGTCACGCTGCCACTCGACATCCTTGTGGGCGAGTCGAACGCGGAAGGCTTCGTGTATCCGAAGACATACATCGCCACCCAGACTGGCATCGTCCCCGCGCCCATCGCCAACAGCGCGGACCCAACCATGCAGTGGGAGCGCGACGTCCCGTTCTTCGCGTTCGACACAGCGCAAAGCGTCTCGGCCGTCGTCACGCTCCTCACACCAGGCGCGGAGGCCATAGGCCGCGGCGCCGCGAACATCCAGTTCTCCATCCTGGACCCGGACGGCAACTCGCTTGGCGTCTCCAGCGTGGACCCATCGAAGCCACAGTTCGCCATGCGCGCGGGAAGCGTGCCGCAGGAAGGCTGGTACACGCTGCGCCTCCGCGGTGTCGGAGCGCCCACGGTCGCCGCGTACGACGCGCGCATCGAGGTGGATTACGCGGTCGCGCCACAATCACGCAACCGCGCGGACGGCACTGCGGACATCACACCCACGACGCTCGCCCGCGCTGGCCGCAACTTCACTCTCCCGCTTGAGGGGCTTGGCGCCTGGAAGGTCAGCGACATCACGCCCACGATCGACAAGGTGAGCGCCATGACGTACGCGACCACCATCGTTGACGCGAACGGCACGCTCGTGTACGCTTCGGGCCAGCGCGGCGGCCCGTCGTCGTTCACCCCGCCAGCGCCCGGCACGTACCGCGCGTTCGTGTACGCGGAGCCTGCTTCGGGCGGCGTGCCATTCGCGCCGGTCGTGCGCGCCTTCACGTTCAGCGTGGATGCTCTGACGAGCGTCACGGCGACCACGTTCCCATTGGAGGACGCGCCCAACGCGCCCACGTCCCCCGCCAGCGAGTCGCTCCTCGCCATCTACGCGGTCCCGTTCCTCGACCCCACTGCCAAAGCCGACGTCACTGTGTCTGGCGGTCGCGCCGAACTGACCGACGCTGGGGGCAAGGTCGTCGAGAAAGCCACCGCAGCCGGCACTTACTACCTGCGCGTCTATGCGACGAACGCGGGCCCCGCCAAGACGGTGCCCATGAAGTACTCGCTCCAGTTCGCGGCGCCAGCAACGCTTGTGGGCCCACAGACGCTCAGCCCCGCAAAGGACAACGGTTCCCTCGTTCCTGGTTTCGCCGTCGCGGCCGCGCTCCTTGTGGGCGGCGGCGTCGCGGTGGCGATCGCCCTCGCGAGACGGCGATAGGAAGCGCCGGCGCGAAGGGGCGCCGAGTCCTCCAGCAGCCCTCGCTCGCCATCGTCAGTTCAACTTCGCGCGCTTCAAATACTTCCTCGCAAGGATGGTCCACCAGGTGAAGCGATGCCACTGAGCCTGCTCTCGATCTTCCTCGGCTTCGTGCTGGGGGTCGCTGCGACGGCCATCGCGTGGAACCTCTCGCAGCGAAGCGTCAGGAATCCCGAGACCGCGCGCTTGACCGCGCTGTGGAGCCTAAAAGATATCACTGCGCCCGGCATGGTGCCAGCGGTGCTCGCAGAAAGCCTCGAAGGAGTGAACTTGCCGCCAGGCACGAAGGTCATCGTGCCCAAAAGCGCACTCGCGAGCGTCGCCGCCAACGTCCTCTCGACTTGTGAGGTCCGCATGCACCCAGAGGTCCGCGTGAATGCGGCCGTGGGCAAGGACCGCGCGCTCGTCTTCAGCGGGCACATCACGCCAAAGGCGTTCGCCGTCTTCACGATGGACGAGCACACAGTGCGTTTGCTCCAGACGGACTTCCAACGCATGTGGAGCGAGAGCACGCCCTACGTCGAACAGGTCGCGAGCATCGCGGACCTGGCAGGGAAGGACGGGCGCGTCGTGGACGTCACGGGCAAGGCCATCGAGATCATGGAGTTCCGCGGCCGCAAGATGCTGCGCCTCTCTGACGGAAAGGTGCAAGTCGGCGTCGTGACGAAGCAGCAGGACGTCTCCCAATTCCAAGGGGGCACTGTACGCGTCGTGGGGCGCATGCATCGCGAGAACGGCTACGCGTTCGTCGAAGCGGACAGACTCACGCTTTTGAACCAAGCAGCCCCTGCATAGCGAAGTCTCTATACACAACGAGACGTATCGACAGGTCGGGAGAGGCTATCCTTGCGAAGTGCCTTCGTTCTGCTCGCTCTGCTCACTACCCTGCCGACCGCCCTCGCGGACCCCGTCAGTGTCTCGCACAAGGACGCTACGAACGACTGCCCCGCGTACACGTATGTGACGATCGGCACGCGCGATGTCCTTGGGTACAACGTCTTTCTCGTGAACGATGACGGCACGACTGACGTCCACGTCTACTTCGGCAGCGACGATCATCCTCACCGCGGAGGGACTTCGCCGTTCGTCCCCGACGACAATGAGGTCTGCGCTGAGCCGAACGAGACGCCCGACATGCTGGTCATCTGAGCCGGACACGTTCATCTTCTGGCGCCGCGATGGGCCCCTGTGCCCACGCTGCTCGTGAAGGACGCCACCATCGTCACGCAGGACGCAAAGCGCCGCGTCGTCCGGGGCGATTTGCGCGCGGAGGAGGGTGTCATCACTCATGTGGGCCCAATTGCTCCCCAGCACGCTGATGTGGTCATCGAAGCCAAGGGGGACATCCTCCTTCCTGGCCTCGTGAACGCGCACACGCACTCGCCCATGACGCTTCTGCGTGGCCTTGGCGACGACTTGCCGCTGGAGGATTGGCTCCGCACGCGCATCTGGCCAGCCGAGAAGAACCTCACGCGCTCGGACATCGAAGCCGGCACGGACCTCGCGCTGCTCGAAATGACGCGCACCGGGACGACCGCATTCGCCGACATGTACTTCTACGCGGACGCGACGGCCGAGTGCACCAAGAAAGCTGGGCTGCGCGGGCTCATCGCGGGAACGCTCGTGGACTTCGACACGCCAGAGCACAAGTACGGCAGTCTGCGCGATGCCACGCGCAAGTTCGTGCAGCGATGGTCCGGCCACCCGCTGATATCTCCAGCCATCGCACCGCACTCGACGTACACTTGCAGCGACGAGACGCTTGACTTCGCTCGACAGCTTCGCGATGAGACCGGCGCGCGCATCCACACGCACTGCAGCGAGACGCGCTTCGAAGTGCAAGACGTCCTCCAGAAGCGCGGCGCGCGGCCCGTCGGCGTGCTGGAGAAGCATGACCTGCTGCGGGATGCTGTCCTCGCGCACTGCGGCTGGGTCACGAAGGAAGAGATCCAAACGCTCTCCCGGCACGCCGCCCACGCGGTGCACTGTCCCGTCTCGAACCTCAAGCTCGCGACGGGTGGCACGATGCCATTCATGGAGATGCTCGACGCCAAACTCAACGTCGCGCTTGGCACGGACGGCGCCGCGTCCAACAACACGCTCGACCTCATCGAGACCGCGAAGTTCGCGGCGCTCGTGCAGAAACAACACCGGTGGGACGCGCGCGCCGCGAATGCGCAGCAAGTGCTCGATGCGGCCACCCGCGGCGGCGCGCGCGCACTGCACACTGGCAGCGGCGCGTTGGAGGTCGGAGCACCAGCAGACCTCGTGCTCGTCAGCACTCGGGCGCCTCACATGGCGCCGCTCCATGACCCCGTCAGCACGCTCGCCTACTGCGCGAACGGGGCTGACGTGCGCGCGACCATCGTGGCCGGGCGCGTGCTCTACCTCGATGGCCAGCACAAGACGCTGGACGCGGAGCGGGTGATAGCGCGGGCGAACGAGGCGGCAGAGCGTGTGGCAAGTTCGGCTGGCTTGCGGTGAGACGGACTGGCGTCGCTCAGCCGCGTCCGCGCCCGCCGCGCCTTCCGCGTCGGCCACGAGCGCCGCCACCGCCGCCTTGCCGTTGCTCAGCGCGGGCGGCGTCTCGCGGGTTGCGGCCGCGTTCCTTGCCCACGCGGTCGTCCTGCGGCGCGCTGGCTGGAGCGCTATCGGGCTCAAGCTCGCGGCGCACCTCACGTAGGTCGTTCCACTTGGCGTGGTACTGGTTGCGCACGTACCACTCGCTTGCGGACCCGAAATACACCTTCAGGAGCGGGCGTCCCTCGGCGTCGATCTCGGTGAGGTCGTACGCGACTCCAAAGACGGGGCGGCCGTCGGGCGTGGCCGTCTGGCCCAGGGTGTTTCCGGGGAGCCCCTTGTAAACGAGGTCGCCGGACTCTTCTTTGCGCGATTCGTAATCGCCGTGCACGACTGGTACTGAGGCCTCGACGAGGACGGGTTGGGCAAGGTTCAACTCAAGCGCGAAGCGACCGCCTTCCTGCGGCTTGCAGCGCAGCTCGAAGGGGGTTCCGGCTTGGTTCTTCCAGTCAACGAGGCGCGTGAGGGGGACCTTCGTGACAGTCGAGATGTGGTCCATCTCGCTCGCGTCAAGCGGCACGCTTGCGGCGAGCCGCCCAGCCATATAAATAGGGCGCTATGGGAGGGGGGCCTTGGGGTTCACCCCCCAGACTTTGGCGCCAGACGCGCTTCCTCGACGCTCCACACCCCGCCATCGCGTCGCCACTCGGAAGTGGCCCGCACCACGTCGATGCGCTCATGATAGCACGGCGCATCCAGCACAAGCGTTTCATACTCCCCGCCTTCGCCGCCAGGGTGCACGCTGTAGCGCTCGTGGATCTCAAGCAACTCGCCCGCTGCTGTCGCATCCAATCGGCGCCCGAGCCACTCCTCGCCCAATCCTTCCGCGGCCACGGCGGCGAAGCGCACGTCCCACGCTGGGCCAGCGACCGTGGCAAGCACTTCCTTGGGTGCTTTGTGCCAGAGGGGCGTGAAGCTCCTGAGCCCAAGCCGGTGCCCGATGCCTTCCAAGCGCGTGCGCTGGTACTCGCTGGCGAGCGCGCCGCTCACGAATCCATCGATATCAAGCTCCGCGAGGGCGCGTTCGAGGTCCGCGACCTCAGCCTCCTTCTCGCCGCGCGTTTCGACGGTGACGAGGGGCTTGCGCATGGCCTGCGCGATGAGCGGGGCGAGGTCCGTGTTTGGCACGTGGAACATGTAGCTATCGAGCGCTCGCGAGCGGACCGTGACGACGTGCGTGACGTCCCAGCCGCTCGTCTCGGCGCAGTGGGCCGCAAGGACACTGTCCTTGCCGCCTGATATCAGAGCAGCGACTCGCACACCGGCTCCGCCCTCGCTTCCAGCAACATCCGCAGCACTTCCGCGCGCGTGTCGCGAAGCACCGGCCTGCGGCGGCGCGCTTCGGCCACGTCAGCCATGTCCAACGTGACGCGGAGCTCATTCTCGTCGTCGTATGGCGCTCTCGCGATCATGCCGCCCTTCGCGTTCCAGGCTTGGGCGCCGCCCCAGAAGAGCGCCGCGTCCTGCGCTCCAGTGAGGTTGGTGTACAGCACGTGGCACGTCGTCTCGACCGCGCGGGCAGCGAAGACGCTCTCGAAGTGGGTGCGCGATGGCGTGGGACTCGCGCTCGCGCAGATGATGACGTCGGCGCCATTGAGCGCGAGCGTCTTCGTGACCTCGGGAAAGAAGAGGTCGTAGCAGATGGTGAGCCCGAGCTTCACGCGCTCTCCCCCAAGCGTCGCGTCGAACACTGGCAGCGCGTCGCCCTCCTTGAAGAACAGGTCCTCCTCGAAGAGGCTGAACGTTGGCAAGTACACCTTGTCATAGCGCCCCTGATATCCCTCTGGCGTGAAGTAGAGGAGCGAGTTGTGCAGGACGCCACGGACCGGCGAGCGCATTGGCGCCCCCACGATGAGGTGCTTCTTGGTGGCGCGGCACGCATTCGCCAGCTCGCGC
>JBAZZN010000058.1:0-11975 GCA_041658815.1 Thermoplasmatota archaeon | reverse complement strand
CCGCGTACGCGGTCGAGAGCAGCAATAGGCGTGTGTGCCCCGTGAGCACGTAGAACATGTACCCCATCAGGCCCACGAGGGAAAGCGAGAGCAATCCACGTTGGAGGATAGAATCCGCCATCTGCCACCCGAACGTGAGCGTGCCGAAGGTGGCCGCAAAGCTCGCGAGCGCCACGACCACGAGGTTCGCCCCGAGCGCGCCCCACCAGAGCGCGAACAACCTGATGGCACTTCGCGAGTCCCCGCTCAGGCCAGGCCGTCGCGCGAGCTGGAGCGCAACATGACCGTAGGTCGCGCCAGCGAGGAGCGCGATGCTACCTGCAATGAACAGCGTTGACTGGGCCACCATACTATGTAGAGTGTAGCGCTCCTTATCATCCCTTCCCAGGCTCGGCCCCAGTTACTATGGGGTAAGCGTCTCGACGGAAGGCGAATCCACCCGGAAGACCGTCCTTGTCCTCCCGAGGACGAGTGAGTTCGCGCCGAGCTTGCCCGATCGCGGCAGGAAGGGCGCATCATCGAGCGGCCCAACTTCCGCGATTCCAGACAAACGGACTACTTGCCCCCCACGGGCGACCGAGCCACGGAGCACCCGAGCCTGTACGCCGACGCTTGATATCTTCCGCTATGGGTTTCTCACCACGGAGAGACGGAGTGCCATCGCTGATGCGCTCACCCCGTCTCTCACTGATGACCACTGACGCCGATCCGCTCCGGTCTCCGCGTCTCCGTGGTGAATAGTGGTCAGGGCCAGCAACTTTTTCCCGCGCCGCAGGCCTGCGCCGCCGATGAACATCGAGGACCGCCTCGCCCTCGTGAAGCAAGTCGGCGAAGAGATCGTCACCGAGGACGAGTTGCGCGCGCTGCTTGAAGCCAAGCCGCACCCCATCGCGTACGATGGCTTCGAGCCAAGCGGCACGATCCACATCGCGCAGGGCGTGCTCCGCGCCATCAACGTCAACAAGATGACGAGGGCAGGCGTCCGGTTCAAGATGTTCGTGGCCGACTGGCACGCGTGGGCCAACAACAAGATGGGCGGCGACCTCGACAAGATCCAGACGACGGGCAAGTACATCGTCGAGATCTGGAAAGCTACAGGCATGGACCTCGAACACGTGAAGTTCGTCTGGGCAAGCGAGTTCGTCACGGACGACAACTACTGGAAGAAGGTCATGAACATCGCCCGCGACAGCTCGCTCGACCGCATCCTGCGCACCACTCAGATCATGGGCCGAAGCGAGAAGGACAAGCTCTCCGCGAGCCAGATCCTCTACCCCTGCATGCAGGCCGCCGACATCTTCCACCTGCAAGCCGATATCACGCAACTCGGCATGGACCAACGCAAGGTCAACATGCTCGCCCGCGAAGTCGGGCCAAAGCTCGGGTACTGGAAACCGGTCGTCGTGAGCCACCATATGCTGATGGGGCTGCAAGCGGCGCCGACGGGGGAGATGGACCCCATCGAGCGCGCCACCGCGATGAAGATGAGCAAGTCGAACCCCGACTCCGCCATCTTCATGACGGACACGCCCGAGCAAGTCACCAAGAAGCTCAACAAGGCGTTCTGTCCCGAAAGGATCGTCGAGGACAATCCGGTCATGGAGTACTACCACTACATCATCTTCCAGCGGCACTGGGCCAACCACAAGACGGCGCGCGAAGGCGAGAGCCCGATCACCATCGAACGGCCCGAGAAGTTCGGCGGCAATGTGACATACAACACCTACGCCGAGCTATCCGCCGCGTACGCCGAAGGCAAGGTCCACCCCGCAGACCTCAAGAAGACTGCCGCGCGGTACATCAACGAGATCTTGCAGCCGGTGCGAGAGCATTTCGAGCATGACGCCGAGGCGAAGGCGCTGAAGGCGCAAGTCGATTCGTACAAAGTCACACGATAGCGCTGGCCCTCCGCGGGATTTCGGCCATCGCGCCATGAATGACTAGAAGGCGCCAGGGCCGCGCCTCGCGCTGACCAGCACGCTTTCTGTGGCGTTTGGGATTCTTGGTACGTTTGGTACCGTTGGTACGGACCGGTGCGAACTGGCCGCACCCACGGTTCACAGGGTTCGGTCCGTTCGCAGCGTTCCCTGCGGGTGCAGCGGACGCAGTGTTCCCTGCGAGCGTAGGGTTCCCTGAGCGTCGAGGCGGTTTTGAACGGCTTGGTGAGGGACCGATGTTGGGGGGCTGATCGTCGGGCTTGACGCCGGCTTGCTTCTCCTTCCGGCTGCGCATCATGGGAACCGTCTCGGCCTTTCCTGGCGGCGCAGGTGGATCCCGGAGACCTATGGATCAGTCGTCGGTCGCCGCTCGCCCGTCACCATGTAGATGGTCTTCTCTGCGATCTTGCCGGCGTTGTCGCCCACGCGCTCCAAGTGCCGCGCGACGAGGATGTATTGCGTGCACTGCGTGATGTTGCGTGGCTCCTCGATCATGTATGTTAGGCACTCGCGGAACACCTGGTCGTACAGCGCGTCCACTTCGTCGTCGGCGGGTTGCACGAGACGCGCCTTCGTGGCATCGCGCTCGCGGAACGCGGCGATGCTCTCGTCGAGGAGGCCGAGAGCCTTGTCGCGCATGACGGGGATGCCGACGATCTTCTTCACGTGCGCCTTGCCTTCCAGCGCGAGCGTCGCCTTCGCGATGTCATACCCGTAGCGGCCGATGCGGTCCAAATAGGTGATGATCTTGAGGCAGGCCCCCAGCGTGCGGATGTCCTTCGCCATTGGCTGATGGAGCGCGATGAGGTCGAGCGCGCGCGCCTCGATATCGACGTCCGCGCGGTTGATCTCCATGTTCCTCGCGATGACTCGGCGCGCGGCGTTGAGGTCGAGCGCGGCGAACGCGTTCACGCCTTCGTCCACGCTGCTGCGTGAGAGCTGCGCCATCTGCTCGACACGCGCCGTCAGCTCGTCGATGTCCTTGTGGAATGAGCGCTCCATCACCCGAACCTCCCCGTGATGTAGGCCTCGGTGCGCTCGTCCTTGGGGTTCTCGAAGAGCTTCTGGGTGGGACCATACTCGACGAGGTCCCCGTTAAGGAAGTAGGCGGTGTTGTCGCTTGCGCGCGCGGCTTGCTGCATGTTGTGCGTCACGATGATCATCGTCACGTCCTTCTTCAACTCATCGAGTAGGTCCTCGATCTTCGCTGTCGCGATGGGGTCGAGCGCGCTCGTGGGCTCGTCGAGGAGGAGGACGTCGGGCTTCACTGCGAGGGCGCGTGCGATGCACACGCGCTGCTGTTGGCCGCCCGAGAGGTCCGTCGCTGGTGATTTGAGCCTGTCCTTCGTTTCGTCCCAGATGACGGCGCGCTTGAGGCTCTCCTCGACGCGCTCGCGCACGTCGCTGCGCGAGAGGCCCAGGAGCCGCGGGCCGAACGCGACGTTCTCGAAGATGCTCATCGTGGGGAATGGGTTGGGCTTCTGGAACACCATGCCGATGCGGCGCCGGATGTCCACGGGATCGACGTCGGGCGCGTAGATGTCCTTCCCGCCGAAGACGACCTTGCCCTCGATGCGCGCGGTCGGCGTGAGGTCGTGCATGAGGTTGAGCGCGCGGAGGAACGTGCTCTTGCCGCAGCCGCTTGGGCCGATGACGGCAGTTACCTCGTTGGCGGGGACGGCGAGCGTGATGCCGTGCAGCACTTCCTTGCTTCCGAAGCGGACTTTGAGGTCGCGCGACTCGATGATGGTATTCATGGCTGGCGGCTCCGTGCGTGCGTGAGGATCCGGACGAGGACGTTCGCGCCGAAGACGGCGACGAACAGGACGAACGCCGCGCCCCACGCCTGCTGGCGCAGGGCGGGGGTGGGGTCACGGTAGAACTGGTAGATGAACGTGGAGAGCGCTGCGATGGGCTTGTCGAACCCGCGCATCCAGTACGCCGAGTAAAGCGCCGTGAAGAGGAGCGGCGCCGTCTCGCCAGCGACGCGCGCAAGCGCGAGGATCGCGCCTGTGACGATGCCGCTGCCCGCGGCGGGAAGCGTGACCTTGACGAGCGTTCGCGCGTGCGTGGCCCCAAGCGCGATGCCAGCTTCGCGGAGTGGGTCTGGGACGGCGCGCAGGGCGACCTCGGTCGTGCGCGCGACGACGGGAACGACCATGAGCCCAAGCGCGAGCCCTCCAGCCATAGCGCTGAAGTGCCCCGTCGATATCACGACGACGGCGAAGACGAAGAGTCCCATCACGATGCTGGGCGTCGCGGCCATCGAGTCGAGGAGCAGGCGGAACGCGTCGCCCCACTTGTTGCGGCCATGCTCCGCGAGCCACGCGCCTGCGGCGATGCCCAGTGGCACTCCGATGGCGGCCGCGAGGAGCGTGAGAACGAGCGTGCCTTGGAGCGCGGGGCCGATGCCGCTCGTGGGGTCGTCGCTTCCCTTTGGGACTTGCGTCAAGAAATCCCACGAGAGGGCAGGCGCGCCTTGCTGGAGGACGTAGAGCGTGACGCCGACGAGGGGGACGAGGGCGAGCAGGAGCGCGAGCGCGGCGATCGTGGTGAACGCGTGGTTTGTGGCCTTGCGGCGCAGCGAAGTCACGCGTGCTTCCTCCATGGTCGCTCGATCACGAGGCGCGCGCCGAGGTTCACGACGAGCGTGAGGAGGAAGAGGATGAAGCCGAGCGCGATGAGGGCGCTGAGCATGAGAGGGTCGCTTGCTTCGCCCACTTGGTTCGCAAGCGTGCTCGCGAGGGTCGCGCCTTGGTCAAAGAGGCGGAGCTTCGAGTGTGCAACGTTGCCGATGACGAGCGTGACAGCGATCGTTTCGCCAAGCGCGCGTCCTAGTCCCAACGTGGCAGCGGCAAAGAGTCCGGCCTTCGCGCTGCGTAGCGACGTCCGCGCGACCTCCCAACGTGTCGCGCCAAGCGCGTACGCGGCCTCGCGTTCGAGGCGCGGCACGCCAAGGAGCGCGTCGCGCGAGATCGCGGTGATCGTGGGGAGGATCATTATGGCGAGGACTAGTCCGGCAAGGAGGAACCCCACGCCTGGCGTGACCTCGCCGAAGATGGGGATCCACCCGGCGTGCGCGAGGACCCACGGTTCGAACGTCTCGTGCATCTTGGGCGCGAGGTAGAAGAAGCCCCACATGCCGAAGACGATGCTGGGAACGCCGGCAAGCAGTTCCACGAGGATGCCAAGCGGAGAGCGTAGCCAGCGCGGCGCAAGCTCGGTCAGGAAGAGCGCTACGAGGAAACCGATCGGCACAGCGAGCGCGATCGCGATCGCGCTGCTGAAGAGCGTGCCGAAGATGAACGGCCACGCGCCAAACGACGGTTCAACGGGATCCCAATCCGAGCCAGTGGCGAGCGACGTGCCGGCGAAGCGGAACGCGTCCCACGCGTGCGAGCCGAGCACATAGGCGATGGCGAGCACGGTCATCGCGACTGCGGCGGCGACGAGGCCGAGGCCCAATCGCGTGGCGCGGTCGGTCGGGTGCTCGCTTCGCTTCGCCATTTGATCAGCTGCCGATCTTGGCGATAAGGGCGTCCGCCTTCGTGACGAGCGAAGTCGGCATCGGCGCGTACTTGTTGGGCGTCGAGAGCTGCTGCCCATCGTGCAGGATGTACTCGAGGAACGCTTTGAGTGCGGCCGCTTTGTTGGCGTCGCTTTGGTGCTGGTGCACGATGACCCACGAGACTGCCGTGATGGGATAGCTATTGGCACCGCCGGCGTTCGTCGCACTCCCCTTTAGGTCCGCGTCGAATGCGTTCGCCTTGAGCGCAGCGTCCAGCGCGGCCGAGGCGGCCTCCGGCGTGCCTTCAACGAACTCGCCAGCAGTGTTCTTGACGACGGCTTGCTGGAGCGCACTGATGTCGGCCCAATCGCTCCCGATGTATCCGACACTGTACGTCGTCGTCTGGATCGTACTGCCAACGCCAGGGTTCCCGTTGGCGGCTGTAGTGCTTGCGGCTGGCCACTTGACCGTCGCGCCAACGCCGGGACCGCCGTTGGCTTTTGGCCAGCGGGCGTCCACCTTGTTGAGGTAGTCAGTGAACGTGGCCGTCGTGCCCGAGCCGTCGCTGCGGACCACGACCGTGATGTCTTTGTTCGGGAGCGTCACACCGGGGTTGATGGCGGCGATGGCTGGGTCGTTCCACTTTGTGATGGTGCCAAGGAAGATGCTGGCGATGGCCGCGCCGTCAAGGCGAAGGGGCGTCTTGCCCAGGTCCGGCACGTTGTAAGCGACGAGTACGCCGCCTGCGACGACTGGGATGTGGAGCGCATCCGTCATGTTCCCGGCCTCGCCGGCAGAGAGGGGCGCGTCCGAACCCGCGAAGTCCACTCGGCTCCCGATGACGCTCGCGCGGCCCTTGCCCGATCCGTCGGCGAGGTAGCTTATGTGCACGCCAGGGTTTGCGTTCCCGAAGGCGACACGCCACTTCTCCATGATGGGGCCCACGAACGTCGAACCTTCTCCGGAGAGGTCCGCCGCGAGACCATCCTTGGCAGGGGTGGTCGTTGCACTGCTTGAGGGGGGCGTGGTCGCCGTGGGGGGAGTGTTGCTCGCACAACCCGCTAGGACGAGCGCGCCGATGAGGAAGATCGGGATCAGGAGCTTCTGCATGGCTCTCGTGTTCTCCATGGCTGCAAGTGGCCAGCGGGTATGAAGGGTGTTTTCGATGGAAACTCTGAAGCCATCAGATTCATATGGAGTTCTCCGTAAACCATGGTCAGCAGAAAGAAGAGATCCGGTGCCGCGTACGTTTCCCCGGACGCTGGCGGTCGAATGGAGATGCGCAAGATACAGCTCACGGGAGGATCCAGCTTTACCGTCACGCTTCCCAAGGACTGGGTGGGCAAGGCCGAACTTGAGGCTGGCGACGTCGTGGGCTTCGCATCGCAGGCGGACGGTAGCCTCGCGATCTACCCACACGCGCGCATGGCGGAAGCGCACGCGCGCTACGAGACGGAAGTCGGGAACGACGACGCGAACGCCGCGTTCCGAACGATCGTCGCGGCGTACTTGAACGGCTTCGACGTCATCGTCGTGCGCAGCAAACGCCCCATGTCAAGCGCGCTGCGCCGCGCCGTGCGTCAGGCAGCCAAGCGCATCATCGGCCTCCAGGTCGTGGAGGAAGACGCGCACAGCGTCATGCTTCAGGACTTCATGGACCCGAAGGAATTCCACATCGACAAGGCCCTGCGCCGCATGCAGGCGCTGGCTCGCTCCATGCAGGAGGATGCGATGCGCATCTTCGCCGAGCCAGTCGAGGACGTGGCGGCCGCATTCGAGGAGCGAGACGACGAGATCGACTCGCTCTACTGGATGATCAACAAACAGTACCACGCGATCTTGCGCGACCCGGCCTACGCACAAAGAATGGGCCTCACGCCCAACCAGGCGCTGAACTATCTGATGACGGCGCGCCTCATCGAGCGCACGGCCGACCACGCGGCGCGCCTCGCCGAGAACATCAACGCGCTCCACGGGAGCGAGGTGCAGAAGCGCTTGGAGAACCGCATGGAGAAGCAGGCGCGTCGGGCCATGCAGCTCTTCGCGGACTCGCTTTCTGCGTTCCACAAGCGCGACGTGGATGCGGCGAACAAGCTCATCAACGAGGCCGAGGCGTTCAAGGACGCCCAAGAAGCGGTCATCCGCGAGTCGCTCAGCCTCGGGGGCAAGGACATCCTGCACGTCGCGATCGCGCTCGACTCCATCGCGCGGACGGCCGCCTATGCGGCGGACGTGGCCGAGACGGCGATCAACCATCGCGTGGCGATGGGGGGCTGACGCCCCTCCGTCTCCCCAGCACAGCACGGAACCCTTTTCCCGGGTGGCCCGGCTCCCGGCTCCGGAGTCCCAGATGAAGCTCAAGGACTGGCTCGTGCCGCGCGAGGAGAAGTTCTTCGAGATCCTGCATGAGCAATCGGTCATCGTGGTGGACGGCGCGGAGGCCTTCGTCACGATGCTGGAGAAGTACGATGCCGCCTACCTGCAGAAGGATGGCGTGCGCGACCTCAAGCTCCAAGTGAAGGCGATCGAGCACCGCGGGGACGTGAAGGCCCATGAACTCTACACGGCGCTGAACGCCACGTTCATCACGCCACTGGACCGCGAGGACATCGCGTCCCTCGCGAGCGCACTCGACGACATCCTTGACTTCACGTGGGCCACCGCGAACCACCTTCACCTCTACGATGTGGCGAAACCACCCAAGGAGTTGCTCGAGGTGGCCATGCTGCTCCGCGACCAGACGTACCACTTGCGCGACGTGCTCGCGTGGCTTCCCGATCCCTCGAAACGTGAGCAGCTCCGCGCGAAGCTCGTCGAGATCCATTCTCTCGAGAATCAGGCGGACGACGTCACGAACCGCGCGAAGGCCGCGCTCTTCCAGCAGGACGACTTGAAGTTCATCATGAAGATGAAAGACACCCTGGAATACATGGAGACCGCGACCGACAAGTGCGAGGATGCTGCGG
Organism: Thermoplasmatota archaeon; assembly: GCA_041658815.1. Lineage (GTDB taxonomy): Archaea > Thermoplasmatota > SW-10-69-26 > JACQPN01 > JAJPHT01 > JAJPHT01. The sequence goes on along the minus strand of JBAZZN010000058.1, from coordinate 3,564 downwards.
ACGTCGTGCGGGACATCCTCGTGAAGCACCAATAGGGAGCGTGCGCTCGCATGGCATTCACGGACGTCACGGCCTTCATGGGGGACCACCCGTTCATCACGGGGGGTATCCTCGTCGCGCTCCTCTTCGATTTCGTGAACGGGTTCCACGATTCGGCCAACGCCATCGCTACCGTCATCGCGACGAAGGTCCTCACGCCCGCCAAGGCCCTCACCATGGCCGCCTTCTTCAACTTCGTTGGTCCATTCACGTTTGGCACTGCGGTCGCCGCAGCCGTGGGTGGCGGCATCCTGAACGGGAAAGGCATCCCGACGGACCTCCTTCCGATCGTCGTGTTCGCGGCCCTCACAGGCGCCATCGTGTGGAACCTTATCACGTGGTACGTGGGGCTCCCATCGTCCTCGTCGCATGCGCTCGTGGGCGGCCTCGTCGGCGCCGCGCTGGCTGCGTCTGGACCGCTTGGCATCATCCAGCCCACGTGGGCCGAGATGATCGGCATCGGCAAGTGGACCGTGCTTGGGGCGCTCGCTGGCGTGGGAGCTGGCCTCGTCGCCTTCGTCGTGAGTCGCTCGCGCTTGCCGCGTCCACTGCTCGCGCCCATGGGAATCGTGGGCGCCGTCGCCATGGGGGGCCTCTTCTATGCCACGCACAAGCTCCCCAAATGGGCGGGTGATCCGCGCGTGTTCGTCGAGTACGGACTCACGACGCTCACCATCCTCTTCCTGGGCCTCATCGTAGGGGGCGTCTTGTGGACCATCACGCAGCAGCGCATGAGCCTCGCGCTCGTGCCTGGCTTCGCGCTCTTTGGCGCGTGCGTCGTGCTCGTCATCGTGGTCCTCATGAACATGCTGCCCATGACGACCATCACGAAGACCGTGCTGTTCATGGTCGTGTCGCCCATCCTCGGCTTCTTCGCGGCGTTCCTCCTGATGAGCCTCGTGAGCTGGCTGGCGCTGCGGCGGAACCCGGGCGCCGTGTCGAAGACGAGCAAGCGCATGCAGCTATTCAGCAGCGCGTTCTACGCGCTCACGCATGGCACGAACGACGCGCAGAAGACGATGGGCATCATCGCGCTCCTCGTGCTTGCTGCCGGCGGCGTGAGCGTCGCGCCAGGCGCGAAGCTGCCCATCCCCTCGTGGGTCATCCTCGCGAGCGCGACCGCGATGGGGTTGGGCACGCTCTTTGGCGGGTGGCGCATCATCCGCACGATGGCCAGCCGCATCACGCACTTGACCCCCATCCAGGGCTTCGCGGCCGAGACGGGCGGCGGCGTCGTGCTCGTCGGCATGGCGCAAGCCGGGATCCCCGTCTCTACGACGCACGCCATCACCGCGAGCATCATGGGAGTTGGCGCCACGAAGCGCACGAGCGCCGTGAGTTGGGGCATGGGCCGACGCATCGTGGGCGCGTGGATCCTGACCATTCCCGCGGCGGCCGCAGTGGGGTACGTTTCGTTCTTCATCCTGCGACTCGCGCTGGGATGAAGCCCATGAAACCAGAAGTGCGGGTCATCGGCTTTGACGACTCGCCTCACACGCGCGCGGATGGTCGCGTTCCCGTCGTCGGCGTGCACATGCGCGGCTCGTCACGACTCGAGGGCGTGCTCCTCACGGACGTGGAGCGAGACGGAGATGATAGCACAGCCCAGATCGCCGCCTGCCTTCGGGACTCTGGCCTGCGCGGGACAAAAGCGCTCCTTCTTGATGGTGCGTCGTTCGCTGGCTTCAACGTGGTGGACCTCGATGGCCTCGCAGAAGAGACGGGGGTCCCCTGCGTCGCGTTCACGAAGGGCGTGCCCGACATGCGCGCGATGCAAGCCGCGCTCCAGAACGTGCCGAACCCAGAAACGAAGTGGCACTTCCTGTCCAAGCGGCGGAACGTCACTCTGCCCACACAGACGACGCCCATAACGATCTCGTTCGCCGGCATCGACCGCGAGCAAGCCATCGGGCTGCTGGCGCTCACGACGCAGCGCGGGCTCGTACCGGAGCCGCTGCGAGTCGCTCACATGATCGCGAGCATCGCGCGTTGAGGCGCTATACGAGGGTGAGCGCGCCCTCGACCGAGAAGGCGGCGTTCGCGAAGACGAGGGCGCCAACTGGCGAGGGGGTCGCTTGGAGGCTTCCCACCTGGATGCCAAGCGCGCTGCCTGGAGGCAAGTCCGCCAAGTGCTTCTCAAGGATGAAGCCGCTGGGGCCCGTCTTGTAGTCCTTGCAGACGACGGTGGCCTGGTCGGCCGTCTTGCTCGTGCACACGGTCGCATAGAACGTCATGCCTGGCTGCTGGTCGCCATACGTGACCTTGATCGCGATGTGGCTCGCTTTCCCTGTGTAAGTGAGTGGGTGATAGCTTTGCGAGCCGGGTTCCGAGAATTCGCATTGATCGGCCGGCGTTCCCGAGCCGTACACGCACGCACCTGTGGGCGACGTGCCCTTGTACGAGATCATGACCGGTGGTGGCATGACGATGACGTCGCTGTCGTTCGTCATGTTGCCGGTCGTGGGGCCACCTTCGCTCGCCGACGACGTCTTCTGGTCGATCGATGCGGTCGTCACCTTTGCGGGCGCATCGCTGCCGCCGAGGCAGCCGCCAGCCAACAGCACGATGACGAGGGCGGGGAGTGATCTCATGGATGGGTCGCAAGCCCACGCTCGGTGGCTTGAGCCTTGTGGCGTTCGGCTCGACCATGCTGGAGTCGGCTCAACGAATGCCGGCCGCGAAGCCGGTCTCACCCATCTTCGCCTTTAGGTCGCCGATGATCTTCACTGGCGTGGGGTCCATTTTGCGTAGCGCCGCGAGGTACACGCTCACCGCATCGCCAAGGAGGCTCACGGTGAGGAGCGATGCGGCGGGCGAAGCGCCGCGGCCCTCCATCTGGATGACCTGGCCGCCACGCTTCTGGATGAGGTGCCCCGTGAAGTCGAACCGCGCCTTCGCTTGCGCGTGCTCCTGCGCGTGGCGCAAGAAGACGGCCGTGAAACGGTCCAGTTCATCGTCGCCGGCCCATCCCACGATCTCGTTGTGGTTCATCTCTGGCATCACGCCCCAGGACGCGAGCACCTTGCTGTTCTCGCTGAGCTGGTTCGCGAAGCGTCGCGCGGCTGGCGCAAGGAGCCCCGCGGCGTACGTCATGGACACGGTGTCCTGCAATGCCAGCGCCGTGCGTTTCGCCTCGTTCTTGTCAGCGGCCACGCCGGGCGCGAGGTCGTTCACGCCCTCGCGGAGCGTCCGCACGGTCTCCTTGAGCGCAGCTTCGGCCTTCAGGAGGCCCAACGAGTCGAGCAACATCGCGGCAGTGCCGAACGCACGCGGCAGCGCGGCGCGTGGCATCATCTTCTCGCCTCCGATGCGCGCAAACGGCGCGTGATAGCTCTTCGCCAGCTCCTCGAGCCGCGCGCCAGTGGAGACCGCAGCGAGCATCGCACCTCGCTTCTTGGCTTCGGCGAAGGCCGCGAGCGTCTCCTCGGTCGTGCCCGAGTAGGAGAAGCCGATGACGAGCGTGTCCCCGTCCACCCACGATGGAAGCTCGTACGCACGCGAGACCAGCATTGGGACCTTGCCCTC
>JBAZZN010000057.1:0-12003 GCA_041658815.1 Thermoplasmatota archaeon | reverse complement strand
ACACTCGCGATCGTGGTCTCGCAAAGCGGCGAGACCGCCGACTCGCTTGAAGCGCTGAGGAAGGCGCGTGGGGCGGGGTGCCGGACGCTCGCGATCGTGAACGTCGCGGGCAGCTCGCTCGCACGCGAGGCCGAGGGAGTCTTCTTCCTGCGGGCAGGGCCCGAGATCGGAGTCGCGTCCACGAAAGCGTTCATCAACACGCTTGGCGCGTTCAACTTGCTTGGTCTTCACCTCGCGCGAGTGCGCGGCACGATGACCGCGATACAGGTGCGCCGCATGCTCGGCAAGCTCGAAGGGTTACCCCTCGCCATGGAGCGTGTGTGCGCGCGCGAGGACGAACTGCGGAAGATCGCAGAGGAGATGTTCACGGACGCGACGGACGCGTTCTTCCTGGGACGCCAACTGAACTACGGACTAGCGCTGGAGGGCGCGCTCAAGCTCAAGGAGATCTCGTACATCCATGCGGAGGGGTACGCCGCGGGCGAGCTCAAGCACGGGCCATTGGCGCTCGTCCAGGCGAGCGTGCCCATCGTGGCGCTCGTTTCTCCCTCCGACGCGAGCCACGCCGTAATGCTGTCGAACATCATGGAGGTGCGCGCCCGCGGGGGAAAGGTGCTCGGCCTGATATGCGCGGGTGACGTGGAAGCCACGCATGCAGTGGATCGCGCGTTCTCCCTCCCATCGGTGGATCCCTTGCACTTCCCCGTGCCTGCGAGTGTCGCGCTGTACCTCCTCAGTTACCACGTCGCGCTCGCGCGCGGTTGTGCGATCGACAAGCCCCGGAACCTCGCCAAGAGCGTGACCGTGGAGTGACATAGTTCGGGGGCGCCCGTTCGCACGCTCGCACGATTCCAGGGTTTGTGGGGGAAGACTACATCCTTCTGGGCGCAATAGGGGCACCCTATGCTGCGCGATGACGATCGGGTAACGGCCCGTTTCTCCGCTTCGTGTGGGGACATGGGTTTTACTCCGCCGCCCGTCCCAGTGCGAGTGAGGCTCGTGACCTACCCGCGTGGCGGGACCCTGTACGCGCAGGTGCCGCCCGAGACGACGCCCGGCATCCTCGCGGATTGGCTCGCGCCGACCGCTCCTTTGGGGGTTGAGTATGGGGCGAATCACGTGCAGCGTTTCCACTACGCGCCCTTGCCCCCCTCGTGGGAGCACCTCTTCAGCGGGCTTGCCGTGGAGATGCTCTGGCTGACGCCCAGCGGCGATGCTCACGTTTGCGTGACGGGCCCCCGGAACATGCTGCAGGATTTTGCCTCGCGCGTGAAACGGACGAATGGCCAACTCGAAGTGCGGCATATCGGACCCGCGCATTCGCGCGCTTCGCTCCTCACGGGATCACAGGAAGCCGCGCTTCGTGCTGCCGTCGCTTCTGGGTACTACCGGATCCCGCGACCCCTCAACCTCCATGACCTCGCGAGGCAGTTCGGCGTGACGGCCGCGTCGCTCTCGGAGCGCCTGCGTCGCGCCGAGGGGCGCGTGCTCACGCGCTACGTCGAGGGCGCCTTGACGATCGGGGACCAAGCGCCATACGTTGCGCCGCCCCCGTGGCCAAGCACTGAGCCAGAGTGGGCCAGCGAAGAAGCTCATTAGGACCCCCTCTTGCGATCGAACAGCGCGCCCGCGAAGAGGAGCCTCAGGATGTCTTCGAGATCGCGGTCGCTCAATGGCTTCCTCAGTAGCCCATCCACCTTGGCCACGCGCAGTGCGCGGTCGAGCGTGGAAGCATCCATCCTCGAGCTGACGAGGATGCGGCGCGCGTACGGTTGCCTGTCAAGTGCGTCCGTCAACATCTCAATGCCGATCGTACCCCACGCGAACTCATCCGCCATGACGACGTCGAACGATTCGTCCATGAGGCACTGGCGAGCTTGGGAAGCGTCCTGGGCCTCGCGCAACTCGAGGCGCAAACGATCGAACACGGCGCGGCAGTGCGCAACGACGAGCGGATCCCTCTCCATGAGGAGCACGCGACCGCGAGACGTGGACTGTGCCACATCGTCCGTTCCGGTCCGTGCGCTCGAAGACAAGACGACACCCTGCGAGGGGCCGCTGTGCGTTCCAAGTAATTGTGCGTACCGCCCACCATGTCTGGGCGATCTGCGTGCGGAAGAGACCATGACGCCGGGCGCGACCCGTACGTCACAGCGCTGTTGTTTGGTGACCAACCACCATCATCGTGAACCGAGGAGGGGAAGGTCGGCGTGCGAGCGTCCTCAAATGAGGTGAATGACGCCCTCGAAAGCCATCCTGATCTCGCCCAAGAAGCCCAACTGGGGCGCCGGGGGCGTGGGGATGTTGTAATCCACCCGCGCCGTGGACTCAAGGACCTGAGTGTAATCCGCGTCAAGGCTACCGTCCTGGCTCTCGATGTCGCTCACGAGGCGGCCAGCCGCGTTCATGTCCTCGACGTGCTTCGCATCAACCGTAGGCTTGACCCAGATCTGCGAGACCCAGCTCGAGAAGGACTCCACGTTCTTGCCGAACGCGTCAAGGAGACCCGTCTTCACGGAGGTCGAGGACTTGATGCCGTTCTTGGCGTTCGAGTCCGCGTTCGCCTTGGCCTGACCAGCCGCGCTCGTGGCCTGGTCCGCGACGCTGGACACGATGCCCTCCGCAGCACCCTTGGCCGCAGCGCCAGCCTTGAGCACGCCGCTGTAGTCCGCGTGCGCGCTCGCATCCGTGTCGATGCCGTACGTGCCGCCAAGGCTACCGCCAGCGGCCACCGCCGACCCAGCGAGGGCGACGAGGGAGATCGTGAGCAATCCGAGCAGGGTCTTAGGGGTCTTCATTGGTGGGAGCACCGACACTCAGTTCTCCCACGCGGACTAGCTACCATTGTTGGATGACGCCGGAAAGTGAGGCGGGTTCTACTCGCCCTTGTACGCGGGCGGGCGCTTCTCGATGAAGGCCGTGATGCCCTCGCGCAGGTCCTTGGACGTCATGACCTCGCCCATGACCTTCTCGCTCGCGCCGATGGCGACTTCGAGTGGTTGGCCCAGGCCCTCGTTGATGGCTTGCTTCGCGTTGCGCACGCCAACAGGCGACGCCTTCGTGGCGATGCGCTTCGCGATGTCGAGGGCTGCGCGGACCTCATCACCATCAGGGACGACCTTGTTGAGGAGTCCGATGCGTAGCGCCGCTTGCGCGTTCACGAGCTGGCCCGTGTAGATGAGCTCCTTCGCATTGCCTGGCCCGACGACCCGCGGGAGTCTGGCCGTGCCGCCCCACGCGGGGATGAGGCCCAGCGTGACTTCGGGGAGGCCGAAGCGCGCGCGGTCGCTGCTGATCCTGATATCGCAAGAGAGGATGAGCTCCATGCCGCCGCCCAGGCAGAGGTTGTTGACGGCCGCGATGACGGGCGCGGGGAAGTTCTCGATCTTGGCGAACGTGTCAAGGCCGATCGCAAGGAACTCGGCGGCCTTCTCGGGGTTCGTTTCGAGGTCGCGCATGGCCTTCACGTCGGCGCCCGCACAGAACGCGTTCGCGCCCGAGCCCGTGATGATGACGGCGCGGACCTTCTGCTGCTTGAAGGAGTCGAGCGCGGCCAGCATTTCCTTGAGCACGGCGGGCGAGAGCGCATTGACGGGGGGCGAGGCAAGGGTGAGGGTAGCGACGTTGTCCTCGACCTTCGTCTTGATGTGCTGGAAGTCTGCCATGCGGCCGAACATCCCCCGCGAGCTAATAAGCCCTTTTTCAGCGGGAGGGCGGCGCGGGGGGAAAACAGGTCACCCGCACGCCAAGTGCCCGCCCTCGTAGCTCGATGCGGTGGGCTTTCCCAGCTTGGGTTCGGCCGCGCGCAGCACTGGCGTCACCATGGGTTCGAGCACGACGCGCGCTTGGTCCTCGCTCGTGACGTTGGTCCCGTGCGCGTCGAAGCCGATGACGACGCCGCCCACGGGTCCCACGCTGCCGCCGCCAGTGACGGCGAAGACCTGCACGCTCTCGTTGACGAGGAGGAACCACTTCGAGTCCGCGACTTGGGTCCAGCCCGCTTGCGCGAGCGCGTCATCGAGGCTCGTCACGTTGCCGTGCGTCCACGTCGCGCCGAAGCGCGCGTCGGTCGCGCCCACGGCCTTGCAGGAGGAGAACGATGGCATCGTGCAGCCGGCGAGCGTGAGCACGAGGAGAAGGAGGACCGCGCAGCGCACGGTCAGGAAGAATGGACCGCCGAAGATGAAGCTTCGGGAGCTTGGGGCCCCGGGGCACAACTTCTTTCTTGGATCCGAACGCCAAGAAGCGAAGAAGCCAAGAATCCAAGTTGGCTGCGAGACCGCCCGACGATTGGCGTCTTGGCGTATTCGTTTCTTGGCGTGGACGAATCTGCCGCCCGCAGACAAGCTGAGGTTCCAAGCCCAGCGTTGCAGGGGGCAGTTTGCGCCCCGGGACCGAAGGGGCACGAAGTCCTTTCGTCCTCCGTGCTTCTTCGCCGCCTTCGCGAACTTCGTGGTTCGGGGGCAAGCGGCCGGACGCCGCACGCGCGGACGCGATCCGTCACGTGCGGCTTTTCGCCGAAGGTGATCCACACCCTTGGGGGGTGAGGGTCATTCGGGCGCGGGGGTGCTCAAGCGAGGTGGAGGATGCCTTCGAAGGCCATCTTGATCTCGCCTAGGAAGCCCAGCTTGGGCGTTGGCGGGGGCGGGATGTTGTAGTCCGCGCGCGCCGTGGACTCGAGGACTTGGCTGTAGTCCACATCGAGAGTGCCGTCGTGGCTTTGGACGTCGTCCGCGAGCTTGGCTGCCGCGTCCATGTCCTCGACGTGCTTGGCGTCGAGCGTGGGCTTCACGAAGATGCCTTGCGCCCACGAGCCGAAGGCGGCGATGTTGTCCGCCATGTCCGCGAAGAAGGACTTCTGCATGTCGGTCGAGGCCTTCACGGCCAGCGAGCTGGTCTTGCCGACCGTCGCCTTGGCCTCGTTACCAGTGCCGACCGCGGCGCTCGCGGCGATGGCGACGTTCTGGTCCGCGGTGGCCTTCGCGGAGCCGGCGGCGGACTCGGCTGCGCCCTTCGCAGCGTCGGCGGCCTTCAGCACGCCGCTGTAGTCCACGTGAGCGCTCGCGTCCGTGTCGATGCCGTACGTTCCGCCGAGCGTTCCGCCGACAGCACCAGCCACGCCGGCGCCGAAGAGAAGTCCGAGTGCAAGCAGTCCGATCATGGTCTTGGGGGTGTTCATCGGTGGGATCACCGACACTCTGTCTCCCACGCGGGCTAGCTATGGATATTGGATGGCGACGGAAAGTGAGCAGAAGGTATCTTGGGCAGCCTGGGGAGTGCTGCTTCCGTGAGGCTCGTCATCCTCCTCGTGCTCCTAGTCTCGGGCTGCCTCGCAGCGCCCTCGCCCAACGCGGGGACGGCTCAAGTCGGCGCCGACGACTGGTCCGTGAGGGCGCTTCCCTTTGGCGAGGGCCACGATCACTCCGACGCCGCACACCACGCGGGCCTCACGACGCCCAACTTCCAGATCGTGGGCTACGACCCCCTGCTATCACCTGACTATGGCGGCACCACGCCGGGCGGTTACCTCTGCGGTGACGCGAAGGCCGTCGCGGGCGGTCGCCAACTTGCCGTCGTGGAGAGCCGCAGCGACGTGGGTTTCACCATCGTTGACGTGACCGACGCAGCGCACCCCAAGTGGTTGGGCGAGCTGGTCATGCGGCGCACGCACGTGTACGACGTCGCGATGGCGCCCGACGGGAAGCACGTCGTCGCCGTAACGAGCGGCGTCGATTCACCAGACAACGGAGTCGTGCTCGGTGCCGCCGTGCCCAGGCTGGAGTGGCGTGGCGCGTGCGGCACGAAGACGCTTGGTGCAGCCGACCCGATCCCGCGCCCTCCGAGCACGCTCCTCATCGACATCAGCGACCCCGCAGACCCCCGCATCATTGACGAGTGGCCCATCGCTGGCTACGGGCACAGCGTCATCGCGACCGATATCTCCGGCACGACGTTCATCGTGACCGCGAACACGGCTACCAGCGACACCGACACGTTCGACGTGTTCGGCCTCATGACCACGCCACTGGGCGTCCGGCTCGATCACCTCAGCACCGTGAAGCCTGACGAGCGGCTTCCCGAAAGCCCGGGTCTGGGCGGCCACAGCGAGGCGCTCCTCCAGGTCCACCCCATCACCAAGAAGCCGCTCCTCTACATCCAGAGCCGCGAGACGATCCACACGTACGACTTCAGCGACCCACGCTCGCCCAAAGCGCTTGGCTCGTGGACCGACCTCCGGACGAGCCGAGCTGGCTACTCCGGCAACCAGCACTCGCTCTTCGCGCTCAGCGACGTGAGGGACGGCAAGCACTACGTCATCGTGGGCCCCGAGTACGGCGGCCACCCCACGGGGCACCCATCCGGCATCGTCTGGGTGCTCGACGACACGGACCCGACCAAGCTGCACGAGGTCGCCGCGTGGACGCTCCCACACGAGGCCCAATGGAGCGGCGAGTACATGTTCAGCACGCACTACCTCGCCGCGTGGAACGACACGCTCTTCGTGAGCATGTACCACGGCGGCGTGTGGGCCATCGACATCAGTGACCTTGGCGATGGAGCCTCGCTCAAGCTCTTGCCAAGCGTCGGCGTGTTCGAGCCAACGAACGTCTCGCCCAAGCCACCAACGCACCCCACCCGGTGGACGCCGACGGTTGAAGAAGTGCGACCATTGCCCGACGGGACGCTCATCACGTTCGACAGCAACTCTGGGCTGTACGCGTTCCGCTATGACGAGTCGAAGCCGATGCCGGCGCCGACGCCGTGGCCCATCGAGCCGCTGCGTTAGGATGGCAGCGCCCTGTCCTCGGCCGCCCACGCGAGGCGCCGCGGCTCGGTCGTGGTCGCGAAAGCCGTCACTCGAGGACGGGCGGGCGTTGGAGCGCGTCGGCACGGTGGCGGCCGATCTCCGCGACGGCGCTCTCCGCATCAGTCGCATCCACTTCGACTTCGTCAAATTCCGGATGCCCGTCGAGGCGGAGCTTGAGCGCGCTGCGCGTGTCGCGGCCTATGTCAAGGAAGCGGCGGCGTCCCGACCATTCTGTGAACGCGCCCAGCGCGCGGACGCCCGGAACGAACGTGGTGACGCGCCGTTGCCCGAGCAACGTGGGCCACTTCGGGTCGCCGACAGCGGCATCTACGATGGTGGAGTACGGCACCACGAGGTTGCGCCTCAGGGCGCCCACCGAGTTCATTCGATCGAGCTGGATGACGAGGTGGTCCTCGTGCGCTTCGATGTGGGCATGAGTCATGCGACCAATCTGGGCCGCGCGCACGCATCAAGGTGCTGCCTGGTGAAGAAGCGGAGTGTCAAGCACGCGTGTAAGCGAACGACGCGCTCGCATTGAACACGTTCCCCTGGATGCTCGCCGTAGCGCTCGCTGAGTAGTTCCCGTCCGCCGGGATGTTCCCAGGATCCACGGTGATCTTGTACATCGCGACGGTCGTGCTCGCGAACTGGGTGGGGAAAACGTCCAGCTCCCACGTCCTCACGCGCGCAGCATCGGCTTGTGACCCGTCGGGCCGGGCGTCCAGCACGATGCTCAAGTGACCCCTGAACGCACGCTCCTGCCCGTCCGAGCCAAGGCCAGTGATCTCGATGATCGCTGGCCGGGGCGATGGCGCGCCCGGGAGTGCGTATGCGTTCACACGGAGCTTCTGCACTTGGTCGCTCTCGTCGGGGAACGTGCGCTCGCCGCCAAGGCAGCCAGCGAGAAGGAGCGCGGAAAGAACTATGGCTGGACCGACGCGCATCGCTGCCCGCGTTCGGTCGTGCGTCGATGATGCTTTCGCCTATGATGGATTGAAGCATGGGCCACGCGCATACGAAATCTACATAAGTGTAGCGCCACACTTTCGTGGCACATGCTGATGGAACTGCCCGACTCGGTCAAGGGCGAGGGGCCGCGTATGGCGACGGTCGTCGAGGTGGGCCGGATCTTGGAAAAGGCTCAGGGCGATCCGCCCCTTTCGCTTGCGGAGATCGAGCGTCGGATGCCCGCCAAGCGCGTTCGGCACGCGACCATTCGCGCGAGCGTGGACTTCCTCGAGGGTCTGGGATTCCTCACGCGGGGTAGCCAAGGCGTACAATGGACGTACCGCGCGGACGACAAGTTCTGGCGCGCAGCGAAGAAGGGAACCTCGCTTCTTTAGGCGATCCGCGTGGCGACCGATGTGCGGCTGGAGGGACCAGCCCAAAAGCAGTTCGAGAAGGCCCCCAAAGCGATACAGAACGAACTTCGGAAGCTCGCTCAGGATCTGGCGATCGACCCCCAATGGGGAGAGTACGTTCCCGTGAAGGACGTGCACAACAAGTCAACCGTGAAGAAGTGGGAACGTCGCATTGGTCGGATGCGCAACGTGTACAAGCTCGATCTCGCGGATGGTTGGCGCGCGCTTTACACGATCGGGAGCCGCGGTGCCGACCGCGTCGTCATGATCCTCGAAGTGGTGGATCACAAACAGTACGACCGGTTGATGGGTTATTGAGGACCCGAACGGGCCCTCGCCATGCTCCGCGCGGGCGTTCCGGGGGACCTATTCTTCCGTCCTGTAGTCGTAGAACCCGCGCCCGGTCTTCTTTCCGAGTCGTCCGGAGGCGACGAGCTGCTGGATGATCTGCGGCGTGCGCTGCGACTCGCTCACGCCCATGTCGCGCATGTTCTTGGCGACGTGCCAGATGACGTCGATGCCGACCATGTCCGCCAGCTCGAGCGGGCCCATGGGCCAGCCGGCGCCCGTCTTCATGGCCTTGTCGATGTCGCGAGCGCTCGCGATGCCTTCTTCGTAGATGTTGAACGCTTCCGTGAACGCGCGGCCCAGGATGCGGTTCACGACGAAGCCAGGCGTTTCCTTCACGCGGACGGGAAGCATTGGGTAGCGGTGGTTGCGCAGCTCCTCAAGGAAGCCGATGGTGTCCTCCACCGTTGATTCCGCCGTCTCGAAGGCGGGGATGACCTCGACTAGTGGGAGAGTGGTTGGCGGGTTGAAGAAGTGCGCACCGATGACCTTCGCTCGGCGGTCCTTGACGGCCGACGCTATCTCTGTGATGCTGAGCGCGCTCGTGTTCGTGGCGAGGATGGCGTGCTTTGGCGTGGATTTCTCGAGGTCCGCGAAGACGGCTCTCTTGATGTCCATCCGCTCGATGACGGCTTCGACCACGAAGTCAACGTCCGCGAAGTCATCGTAGCTCGTGCTGCCCTTGATGGACTTCAGCACCTTGTTCGCGCGGTCCTGCGTGTACGTCGGCGTCTTGGACTCGCGGATCTTGGCTTTCTGATCGTCCGTGAGGCGGATGCCGTTGTCGTTCTCGATGCGCTCGATCTCGCGCTCGGCCTTGCCAGCGTGGAACTTGACTAGCCCGTTGAGCGAGGACTCGATGTTCTTGAGGCCGCGTTGGACGAACTCGTCCTTGACGTCCTTGAGGACCACTTTCTTCCCGTTCAGCGCGAAGACCTCTGCGATCGCTGCACCCATCGCGCCGGCACCGACAACGCCCACCTTCTCCACGTACGCCATACGCGACGCCCACCGCGGAGCGGCGCCATAAGCATGACGACGAAAAAGAACCCCGACGGTTCACCATGACGAGTGGTCAGCAGTGAATAGGGTCAACGCTTCGCCTCGTGGGGGTCCGCCCTCCGGCACACCCACACACCCGGGGTGAGACCCGGGGTTAAATAGGAGTTCCTACGACACACCGGCTCATGGCTTCTGCTGGTCCCCCAAAGGCCGCTGGAGACCGGGCACAACCCGCGCTCCGCGCGCTCGTCGTGGACGACGTCGTCGAGATCTGTAACCTCTATCGGGCGCTCTTCCAACGGATCCGCGGCATGGACGTGAGCCTCACGGTCGAAACGGATCCCAAAGAAGCGATCCGGCACTTGCGCGAGGAGCACTACGACCTCGTCATCAGCGATTTCCGCATGAAGGAAGCCGACGGCGTCGAAGTACTAAGTGTGGCGCACCACGAGAATCCAGCCGGTCGGCGCGTGCTCATGACCGGGTACAACGAGATCCCGACGAGCATCGGTCGCATCCGCAACGCCCACATCGACGCTTACGTCCAAAAGCCGCTCAAGACGCAGGACCTGCTCATCATGGTAAGCGATATCCTCGCAGGCGACGAAGCAAGGATCGCCGCGCATCGGATGCAGGCACAGGAGATCGAGCAGATCGCGCTGCGCGAGGAGCAGATCTCCGCCACGGTCTCTCCCCCAAAGCCCCCTGAAAAGAAGTCCGCCGCCAGGTGATCCCCAATGCGACTGCTGTCCGAACGTCTCGCCATCCTTCAGGAGTGCGACCTCACTGAGGGGCAGGCCCGAGTCTATCTCGCCCTCCTCGAGTACCCATCGGGGACCGCGTCGAGCCTCGCGAAGGCCGCGCAGCTGCCCCGCAACCGGCTCTACGAAGTCCTCGAGGAGCTCAACGGCATGGGACTCGTCGATATCGTCCTTGAGGAGCCGCGCCGCTACAAGGCGAAGCCCATCGACTCGTTCCTCACGCGCTGCTCTAACGACCTGCGCGGCAAGATGGAGCGCCTCGAATCGCGCCGAGCGTACCTCGTCGCCGCATTCGAGCCCCGCGAGCAACTCACGCCGGACGACCGCGAGCGAGGCACGACACAAGCCCTCACGGGCCGCCGCGCCGTGGCCGAGGAGATCGACCGCATGATCGCAGACGCCCAACGAGAGGTCGTCCTTGCGGGAAGCGCTGGCGGCTCGCTCCGGCTGGCCAAGCACCTCCTCGAAGCGCGGCCCCTCTCACCCCAGCTCGCCATCGAGTTCTACGCGCCCATCAAGTCCGCGGAGAACGGCGGTTGGGAGGGCTTCATCGAAGCTGGAGTGTGCGATGTCACTTGGGTCAACGTTCCCCGGGCGACGATCACTGTCGTCATCGACCGGGAAGAGCTGCTGAGCGTCCACCCCGTTCCAGATGATGAGCGCACGCAGAGCGGTCACGATTTCGCGCTTCTCACCAACAATCTGGCGATGATCCACGACGAGTTGCTTGGCATCCGGAACCTCCCACGCGCCGTGACGCAGCAGCCCCAAGCACGGCGTCAGAGCTAGAACATGCGTTTGAGTTGATCGCCCGTACTGGGTTCGTTGAGGTCGCCGCCCGCTTGAACGACGTGCTCGAAGTAGTAGTCGAGCGCTTCCTCGATCGCGTCGCTCATCCGCTTGTTACGGAGGAGTTTGAGCGCGTGGAGTTTCAGATGATAGCTGACGTCGATCTTGACGCGCAGCTCCTTCACGTCGCCTTCTCCTTCCTGGCGACGCCGGATGGATGCGCTTGGGCCGACATCGGTCTCTGACAAGATCGGTTCCGTGCTTGCTCGTTCGTCTTGGAGGAAAAGGGTTCTCGTGCGATGACCGAAGGAAGTCGCCTACCTTACGGGCAACCACCGACATAACTGGGCGCCGCACCGGCGGAGTGGCGTTCCTGGAGATCCGTCGGAGTGGCTCTGTGACGATGGCCCGGCCAACTATGGGGCCCCGCGTCCCGAGTTCGGAGCATGGCACTCGGAGGCCACATGGAAAGGCTCGTCGCCGCGCTCGTCGCGGCGGCGTTCCTGACGATCTTGATACCGACTCCCGCGGCTGCGGCCGCGACGGCGACCGTGCCCCTGGGCATGGACGCGAACAGCATTGCTGAACTCGGGAAGCTCGGCGCGCCTGCTTCGTACGCCAGCTACTGGGTGGGCCCGTGGATGGCCACCTCAGGTTGGGGCGGCCTTGACAATGCGCTCTCGACCGCCAAGGCGGCGGGCACCACACCCCTCCTCTACTGGTACTACTGGGGCGACAGCATCTCGCCATCGTGCATCAGCAACGGCTGCAGCGGCAAGAGCCGTGCCCAGTGGGACAGCATGACACAAACGCTCGTGGACCACGTGAAGACCAAGATGGGCGGTGCGCCCGTCTTCATCGTGCTCGAGAACGAGTTCAACAAGAACGGCGTGGACGCTGCTGCGTACGCGTCCACGTTCGACTCGCTCCTCGC
>JBAZZN010000056.1:0-12181 GCA_041658815.1 Thermoplasmatota archaeon | reverse complement strand
CATATGCGCGCAGGCGGACGCACGCACCCGCCAACGTGGAGGCGTGAACGGTGCGCGTTCCGCTCCTCGAACGCCGTCCCTCCCCCCCGTACCACGAACGATGGGATTGATGAGGAGAAGCTGCATTCCGCTGTTGCCTTGACGCTTCCGCCAAACGTGTCGCGCAACGACCTCGAGCGCCTCTATGGCGCACTCTTCAATGCGGGCGGGGAGATCGACGAGCTCGCGCGCTACTCGCGCAACTCCGGGTTCGTCGAGAAGGTCGTCGTCGGTGCGAGCGCTGCGCAAGGCCGCGTGCGCGGGCGCCGGCGCGACACTGGTTTCAACGTCCGTATCCACTACTCTGGCACGTTCAGTTGCAAGTGCCCCCGCGCGCGCAAGCAACCCTGCGAGCACGTAGGCGCGCTCCTCCTCCACGTCATCGCGCAACTATCAGAAGCCAGCGCGACTGGCGCGACGACGCTGAATCCCCAGCAGCCCGCGCCGGAAGTCTATCAATTCCTCCTCGACCTGTTCCCCGGCATCGGGCCAAAGCGCGCCAAGGAAGTAGCGCGCGTGTTCCGCACCGTCCCTGACCTGCTGCAAGCCACTCCCAGGCAACTCCGCAACCTCCCCGAGATCGGCGTGTGGGCCGCGCAAGTCCTGCACGAGCACTTGCAGAAGCACCAGCAGATCGGTTTCCGCGCGATCAAGACGCAGGAGGAACGCGACGAACCCAAAGTGAACGTCGCTGCGGACGTGGGGTGGCTAAGCGAGGGCCCCAAGGTCGCCGTGGACGCGTCGGGTGACGACCGCACGCGCCTCTTTGGCAGCATCATCCTCGTGCAGGGAACGCGCACGGGCTCCGTGTTCTTCCGGCCGCAGGACCCAAAGGACGCACTGATGCGGCGCGCGCTCAAGCACATCCGGAAGTCGGACCCGGGCAGTTTCCGCGCGTCGCTCAAGCATCACATTTGGACGACGGACCAGGAACGATTCCCCCGCGTCATCGGGCGCCTCGAAGCGATGGGCGCGCGCCGCGAGCACACGCATCTCGTGGACCTTCCCCTAGATGGTCTCACGCTCTTCTTCGACGCCGCGGGCCGTCGCTCGCGCTTCCAGTTCGCCAGTGAGGCGCTCGAAGAGGGCTTCCCGCGCGCGCTCGCGATGCTGAAGGGGTCTGACGGCTACAGCTACGACGAAGCCGGCGCGCAGCACCTCGTCCTGCCCAAAGCCTTCCCAACGCTCAAGTCGGAGCTCTCCGACCTCGGCGCGCTCCTCATCCGCAAGCGGCTCCGCCCCGTCCGCGAGATCGCGGAGTGGAAGGAGGAAGAGCCCGAGGACTTCGCGGAAGGCACGCCCCGCATCCGGCCCCTACCTGACATCACGCCATTCCTCAACGAACCGCTCCCCGCCGCCATCAAGGCACACGTGCAGCTCAGGCCCTACCAGCGTGCGGGCGTCGCGTTCATCCGCGCGACAGACTACCTCACGTACTTGGGCGACCCGCCGGGCCTTGGGAAGTGCGTCGACGGCGATAGCACACTTCATCTCGACGGCGGCGCAATCACGATGGCCGAGCTTTGGGAGGAGCCTCACGATGTCACCCAGCGCGACGCGGATGGCGGCGAGTGGGCCCGCCTCGCGACGCCCATCAAGGTGAACGCGTTCGATCCCGTGCACGGCATGGTGAGCGTTCCGGTCCAAACGATCTATCGGCAGCAGGTCCAAGAGACGCTGTATCGCGTGCGTTGCTCGGACGGAAGCGCGCTCACATCGACCTGGCGGCACCGCTACTTCACGCCCGAGACGGGATGGACGCAAGCGGGCCTCCTTGGACCTGGGGACAAGGTCGCCGTTCCAGCATTCACGAACCATGCCGGCGCGAACGAGCTCTCACCTGAGATAGCGGAGCTCATGGCGTGGCAACTTGCCGAGGGGAATGAGCATCGCAACAATCCGTCGCGCACGCCCGTCTGGCTCTTCCACAACAGTGATCCCGCAGTCTTGCAACGTGTGCTGGACCTCGCGCGCATCGTCGGTGTGAACCTGAGACCGCCCCGACGCTCGCGCGGCGACGTGCAAGTCATCCTCACCTCGAAGCTGAGGCACGTCTTCGGTCCGTGGGGATACGTCGGAGAACGCCTCGCCGCTGCCAAGGTCATGCCGCGGGCCGTCCTCGCGGCGCCGCTTGCGTCGCAAGTCGCTTTCCTCCGCGCGTTCTTCGAGGCGGAGGGGTCCGTAAGCCGCACGCACGTAGAGCTCACGACCGCGAGCTTCGACCTCGCCCGCGGCCTCGCCCAGGTGCTGCGCAACTTCGGAGTGTGGTTGCGTGTGCGACCCACGAAGAAGCGGGCGACGAACGGGTCTCGCGTGTACCGGACCTATTACCGGTGCACGTTCGGGGGCCTGAGCGTCGCGCGGTTCGCCTCTGCGGTAGGATTCTTTTCAGAACGCAAGCAGCGCAGCCTCGATGCGCTGTGCCTCGTCGGCGGCCGCACCAACGTGGAGGGCGTGCCCGTCCAAAGCTTCGCCTACCGCGCACGGTTCGACCACGGCATCCCACTCGATCGCCTCGATCACTTGACGGCGGAGCACGGTCGCGGAAAGGGCATCTCGAAGAACCGCGCCGTCGCCGTCGCAGCGGCGTTGGAACACGAAGGCCAGGCCGCACTTGCGGATGAACTGCGCATCGTCGGCTCCTCTTCACTCCACTGGGCAGAGGTGGAGGAAATCGAAGAAATCGCTTTCGATGGCTACGTTTACGACGTTGAAGTGCCCGGTGCGCACAACTACGTCGTGAATGGGCTGCTGACGCACAACACGATCCAAGCCATCGCTGCCGCGCTCTACTTGCCAGGCCGCATCCTCGTCATCGCCCCTGCTGGCGCGCGCGACGTGTGGAAACGAGAGATCGAGTCCATGACGACGGAATCGGTCTTCGTGTTCCGCCCCACGTCCAAGAAGACACCCACCAACGAGAAGTTCGTCGTGGCCAGCTACGACGCTTTGCTATCGCGGCAGGACCAGCTCCTGAAAGTGAAGCCCGACCTCGTCATCCTCGACGAGGCGCACTACGTGAAGAACAAGGAAGCAGAGCGCACGAAGGCCGTGCACGACTCGCTCATCAGCATCCCGCGCCGGCTCCTCCTCTCGGGCACGCCCGCCATGAACCGCGTGGACGAGGTCAGGAAACAGTTGGAGTTCATCCACCCAGGCGAGTGGGGCAACGAAGCATGGTTCCGCCACCGGTTCGTCCAGCCACTCGACCAGGGCACGCCAGAAGTGCGCATGCAAGTGATATCTCGGCTGCGCGAGTATTTCCAGGGCATCATGCTGCGGCGCGTGAAGATGGAGGTTCTCAAGGACCTCCCGCAGAAGCACGTCATCGTGAGCCAGGTGAAGCTCCCGCCCATGTGGCGCCAGGAGTACAACGAGGAAGCGGGACGCCTGCGTGACCACATCCAGACGCACCGCGAGACCGCCTTCGGTGAGGACTACGGCACGACGCGCTCCCACGTCATGACGCTCCGGCAGCTGGCGTCCAACGGCAAGGGCGAGGCGGCCGAAGCGTACGTCCGCAGCATCCTGAGCGTCCCGGGCGAGAAGATCGTCGTGTTCGCGTACTACTTGCAGCACCTGGAAACGCTCGAGAAATCATTGAGCGAGTTCAACCCAGTCACGGTGCACGGCGGCGTGAACGACAAGCAGCGCGACGCCGCGGTGCAGACGTTCCAGCACGATCCCAACGTCCGCGTGTTCCTCGGGCAGATCACCGCAGCAGGAACCGCCGTCACGCTCACGGCCGCGCGGCACGCGGTCTTCGTGGACCTCGATTGGAACCCCGCTAACCACGAGCAAGCTGGTGACCGCATCCACCGCATCGGCCAGACCAAGGAGGTCTTTTTGCATTACCTCGTCGCGGGTGGCACCATCGACGAGGACATCGTGAAGATGCTGCAAGACAAATCGACGACCACGGCCGCATTGCTGGACGCGGACGAGCAAAGCGCGGGCCTGTTGCAGCAGCGGCGCGAGAGCAGGAACGTCGCGCGCCTGGCGCTCAAGGTCGCTATGGGCGAACTCGTGCCCGCTGGCCCGGCCAAGGCATAGGCCCCTCCACCCACGCTGGGACGCCCGGCCTCGGCAGCCCGCACGTTCGAGCGCGGCGAGTAGCCCTCCAGGTATTTCCTTAGGGGCGCCTTCGAACGGATGGATCGCCATGTTACGCTCCACGCTCCTCGCCACGCTGCTCGCCAGCTTCGCTATCACTGGCTGCACGGTCAACCAGAGCACCGCCCCCACGACCACGCCAACGACGCCTACGCAGAACCCGGCTGCGCCCACCGAGCTCGCCTTCGTGGCCACGCAGTCAGGACCACCCGGCAACAACACGACGTACGCGTTCAGTGGTCCCGACACGGCCGCTGCGGGCTGGGTCACACTACGCCTGCAAAACGCTGGTATCGAGCCTCACCAGCTTGCGCTCTTCACGCTTGGAAACTTGACCTTCCAGCAGGTCAAGGCGCTCATCATGAGCCCGCCCAACTCGAGTGGGATGGCGAACATGAGCACCGGGCCCCAGCCGGTAGGCGGCATCGCCGTCGCGAACCCGGGCAGCAATGCAACGACCGTCGTACGCCTGGCCGCAGGCGAGTACGCCATCGCGTGCTTCATTCCCGACGACACGGGAACGCCCCACGCCATCCACGGCATGATAGCACCGCTGCACATCATCACCGCGAGAGGAGACCCGGCCCCCGAACCGACGGCGGACACCACGATCACGCTCACAGACTACAATTTCACGCTGGACCACGAGTTGACCACCGGGGAGCACGTGGTCGCAGTGAAGAACGCGGGAAGCCACGACCACGAAGCGGTGCTCGTGCGACTCCACGGGAACGCCACCGCGATGGACGTCATCAACGCCTTCGCGCCAGACGCTCCACCAGGCCCACCCCCCGCTGATGGCATCGGCGGGGGCGCCGCGATGGCACCCGGGATCTCGCCCGAGTACGCCATGCTGACCATCACACCCGGGCGCTACGCGCTCATCTGCTTCGAGGCCGACGATGACCAGTCGCCGCCCCACTTCGCGCTGGGCATGACCAAGGAGTTCACAGTGGCATAGGACCCCGCACGCCAGCGAAGCCCCTAAATGCGCCCTCGCATCATCGCCATACCGTGGACATCGAGAGGATCCGCGACGATTTCATGGTGCTGCGCGAGCGCGTACCAGGCCGAGACGGAACCACGCACGCTCTGCGCTTCTTCGATCATGCCGCGAGCACGCACGCACCAGAGCCAGTGATCCAAGCGGCCACGGACCTCCTCCGCCACGCTTACGCGAACGTGCACCGCGGCGCGCACCACCTCAGCGAGCGCGCGACGGACGCCTTCGAGCACTCCAGAGAAAGGGTCCGCTCGTTCGTCGGCGCGCCAGCGGACCGTGAAACAGTTTTCGTCATGAACACGACGCAAGCACTCAACCTAGCGTCGCACGTCGCGTGCTCCACCACCGAAGGGCCCGTCCTAACCACGAAACTCGAGCACCACTCGAACCTCCTCCCGCACAAGGCGCACGGCAACGTGGAGATGGTCCACGTCACGCCCGAAGGACGGATCGACCTGGAAGAGCTCGAAGCGCGCCTACGCCAACACCCCAAGCCGCGCCTCCTCGCGCTCTCCTGCGCGAGCAACGTCACGGGCGTGAAGACGCCCATGCGCGAAGTGCTCGAGCACGCTCAGGACGCGCGCGTGCCCGTCCTCTTCGACGGCGCGCAGATCCTCGCGCACGAACGACTCGACTTCTCGCGCATGCCCGGGGGCGGCCCCGACTACTTCGCAGGCGCCGGCCACAAAGCATACGCGCCATTCGGCAGCGCCTTCCTCGTCGCCAAACGTGACCTCCTCGACAACGCCCCCCCCTGGATGCCAGGCGGCGGCACCGTGAAGCTCGTGCTTGAGAACGAGACCATCTGGTCCGACGCGCCCGACCGCCACGAAGGCGGCACGCCCAACGTCGTCGGCGCAGTCGCGCTCGCGGCAGCACTGGACTACCTCGACCGCGCCGGACGCGACGCCAGCGAACGCCGCGAGATGCAGCTCTTCGACCACCTCGTCGATGGACTCAAGGCCATCCCACGCACGCACATGCTGGGCCCACAGACGACCCGAGACCGCGTCGGCGTCGTGTCCTTCGGCATCGACGACTGGAGCCCCGCGGCACTCGCGACCGCACTCAACGCCGAGCACGGCGTCGCCGTGCGTCACGGCTGCTTCTGCGCGCACCCCTACCTCATGGAATTGCTGGGCCTACGCGCAGGCCCCTTCATCGAAGAGATCCGCCGCGGCGGCAGCACGAGCGCGCCGGGGATCCCCGGCGCCGTACGTGCGAGCCTCGGCATCTACAACACCCGCGCCGAAGTGGACGCGCTCCTCGACGGCGTGCGCGCCCTCGCAGAACGGCCGGGCGACTCGGGGTACGCGTGGAAGAGGGATGAAGAGCGGTGGGTCCCGGTGCCATTCAGCTGAGGCAGGTTGTGTCCCGTTCTGGTTTCCAGGCGCAACGAGAACCTCTCGCAGTCCACGCCAATACTCCAAGACACCAAGACGCCAAGGCGCAGGTGGACCGGTTGCTTACCCTGGGGTGGGCAGCCGTTTGGAAAAACGCATACCTCGCGGGCCCCGCTTCCCCGTCGTGCCCCGCTTCCCGCGGAACGTCGTCCTCCTTGCGGTGACCTCTTTCCTGGCGGACATCTCTGGCGAGATGCTGCAAGCGGTCTTCGCGTTCCTTCTTGTGCTGCAGGGCGCCTCTGGCCTCGCCATCGGCTTGACGGGGGGTGTGTCGGAGGCGGTGGGGCACTTGTTGAAGCCCGTCTTCGGCGCGGTCGCGGACCGTAAGCACGCGCGTCGGAAGCCGCTCGTGATCGGTGGGTATGTGCTTGCGGCGTTGTCGCGCTTCGGCATCGCGCTTTCGACGTTCTGGGTGCCGAGCCTCGCGTTCCGGAGCGTGGACCGCGTGGGGAAGGGCATGCGGACGGCGCCGCGTGACGCGATCCTCGCGGAGAGCGCGAATGCGGGATCCCGCGGGAGCACGTACGGGTTGCATCGCGCTGCGGACACTGCGGGCGCAGTCGTGGGCGTCTCGCTCGCCCTCGTGGGGATCGTGTGGTTTGGCCTCGCGCAGGATGGGTTGGATCGCGTCGTCCTCGTCGCCGCGTTCGTTGGCCTCAGCACGCTCATCCCGCTCTCGATGGTCCGCGACGTGGACCCCGCCTCTGGCACCATGAAGGGGCTCTTCGAGGCGCCATCGCCGCGGTACCGCGCATTCCTCGTCGTAGCAGGCATCTTCGCGCTGGGGCAAGTGAGCTATCTTTTCTATATTCTTCGCGCGTCACACCAGGTGGGTGGTCCCGTCGTCGCCGTCCTGCTTTACCTCCTTTTCAACATCGTGTACGCGGCGTTGGCTCTCCCGCTTGGCTGGCTGTCGGATCGTTTGGGCCACGCGCGCATGCTGGCGGGCGGCGCGGTCCTCTTCAGCGCATCCGCCATCTTGCTCACAGGAAGCCCCGGTCTCTCGCTCGCCGTGCTATCCTTCGTGCTCTTGGGGCTCGCGTTCGCCGCGACAGATGGCGTGCAGCGTGCGCTCGCGGCGGACCTGGCGGGCACCGCCTCTCGCTCGACGCGCTTGGGGTTGTTCCACATGACGATCGGTATCGCGACCATCGTTGGAGGCATCACGGCGGGGTGGTTGTGGGATGCGTTGGGCGAGGGAGCGACGTTCGTGTGGGGCGCCGTGCTGCCGCTCGTGGCGCTCGCGTTGTTCGCTGGTCTCGGATTCATCGGCGGGCGCGAGCGCACGCTCGCGTGAGGGCGAGCAAGATGCGACGGGAGCCGGCCGCAGGAGGCGCCATGCAGGAGCGAACGGACAAGGTCCGATGCGGAGGATTGGCCGAGGGCTGCGAGCTTATGCACACGAGGCAGCGCTCTAATGCGAGATCACCATGTCCCGAGCGAGTGTCCCGTACGCAGCCGCCATGGTCGCGCTTTTCGTCGCGGCTGGCGTTGGAGTTGCCTGGCACGCTGCCTCTCCGACGTTCCTGCGCGTCGTGATCCCGACAAGCGCATTGGAATCGACCGCGCTGAGCGATGCGGCCTCTGCGACGAGCGGGGGGCTGAGCGTGGTCGTCACACCTGGCGCCATCGCATTTGGCCCACTCAAACCCGGCGCGACATCGGCACCCCAAGAGATCAAGGTCACGAACACTGGAACGCTTCCCCTCCGCGTCAAGCTGCTCAGCTCGTCTTTCGTGGAGCGCACGACGAACGCAGAGATCCCTGCCGATCGATTCCAGGCGTTCTCGAACCCGGACCTCTCGAAGCCAGTTGACGTCTCGGGGACGAGGCCCATTCCAGACGCGATCCTCCCTGGCGGCGTGGCTTCCGTCTTCGTGGAACTTCGCGTGCCCCACGGCAGCGAGATGTGGGTCCCGGCGGGCAAGTACAGCGGTTCCATCACGATCACCGTGGAGGCGATCTCTTGAAGCGAGTGACCATCGTGCTCGCCTGCTTGGCGACCGCGCTCTCGGCCGTGCACGGTGTCTCTGCTGAGGACGACCAGAACGGGAACGAGGTCAAGAGCAGCGCTGACGTCGCGAACGCCGCGCCGGCGAACGCCTTCATCGATCTCACTGCCCACGACGATGACCCCTCTACCCCGGGCACACAGATCAGTCCAGTCCCCAACGGCGTTGCGACTATCCCGGTCCATGCTTCCGTTGACGATGGGAACGGGTGGAAGGACATCACATCCGCCACTATCACCGTCACAGCCCCTGATGGGTCCAATGTCCCAGCGACCAACGCTGCGGCGTCAAGCGAAGGTGGGCACGGCCGGACAACGACCTACGAGGCCACTTACAAGCTCTCCGCGAGCAGCCAGCCTGGGGAATACGCGGTCCACTTCAGCGCGACTGACCACGCGGGAGCCAACGCAAGCGCAGACGCCCACTTCGTGTACATGGAGATGCTTGGCATCGCCATCGACTCCAAGTCCATCAGCTTCGGGAGCGGACTGAGCCCCGGGAACACGACGGACGCGTCGGGGGTCACGGTGCACAACGTGGGCAACGTCAAGATCGATCTCCACGTGAGCGCGAGTCCCCTCACCGAGAAGACGAGCGGAGTGTCGATCGGGCCAGAAAGGATCGGGTACAGCCAGGACTCCTCCATGGCTGGCGAAGTCCCGCTTTCCGCTGATGGCTACGCGGACACCGCGTTCCAGCTCGCCCCGGGTTCCCAGAGCGCGAAGAGCGCGTTCTTCAACCTCCACGTTCCCAGTGGCGACGAGCAGTACCTTCCTCCTGGCACTTACACGGGCCAACTCACCCTGGGGGCGATGAAGGGATGAAGGCGATCCTCTTGGTGATCGCACTGGTGGGACCGGCCCTGCTGGCGGCCGGTGCAGCACACGCCGCCGGGACGGCCGAAGGGTTCGGCGTCACGCCAGTCGAGCTCTCCTTCACTACTCCCGACCTCACGCGAGGCGGAAGCAGTGAGGGCACTCTACGCGTGCAGAACAACTTCCACGCGCCCACGACAGTCAAGGTCACGACGTCAGGCGACATCGCCCAGTGGCTCAAGGTGGACGTCGCGGAGTTCGTGATGCCGGCGGATTCGGCGCGCCAGATCACCGTGCGCGTCGCCGTCCCCGCGTCCGCGGCGAACGGAG
Source organism: Thermoplasmatota archaeon (assembly GCA_041658815.1). Lineage (GTDB taxonomy): Archaea > Thermoplasmatota > SW-10-69-26 > JACQPN01 > JAJPHT01 > JAJPHT01. The sequence continues at coordinate 2,466 of JBAZZN010000056.1, read as the reverse complement.
ACTACGCGGGCTCGCTACGCATCCGCGCCACAGGCACCGGTGCCCCCGACGGGTCTGGAGCCTCGACCAACCTCGAGCTCCTCCCAGCGATCAAGGTGAGCGTGGGTGGAGACCAGGTCATCCGATTCTCTGTCGAGAAGGTAAGGGTCCCAGACGTCCTCCCACGGACTCCCGTCACACTGAGGATCGATCTCCTCAACCGCGGCAACGTCCGCGCGGTGCCGGGCATCGACCTCACCATCCTCGACGAGGACGGCAACGTCGCCCTCCACGAGAACCTCGTGGGAGAGGCTATCGAACCTGGCGCCCAAGCGACGGAGGTCCTCAAGACGACGGGAACGCTGCCAGATGGATCCTACACGGCGAAAGGGGTCCTCGACCACCCGGTCAGTGACGCTGCGCTCCTGCCCGTGACTTTCGAGGTGAGCCCCAACGTGGGTGCTCCGCCGCCTCCGCAAGGCAGCATGACGTCGCTAACGCACGAGATGGTCATCCCGACCGTGCAATTGGCGACCTTCACGGCCCACTTCGAGAACACTGGGGCCTCCGACATCCAGGGCGCCAAGCTCACCGTGGAGATCCTGCGGGACGGAACGCGCATCGCGGTCGCGCAGAGCGACCCCTTGCGAGTGTCGAGCGGGCGCGATGTTGACCTTGATGCGTTCTACACGCCAAACCAACCTGGCTTGTTCACGGCACGAGGCTACGTGACCTATGACGGGATCAGGACGCTCGCGGAAGAGAGCCCACTCACCGTGTCGCCCTCCTCCGCCACACCGAACGTCTCCCCGAGTGCTGGAACGCCAAGCATCCCGTCCGTGGAGCCACAAAAGAACAATGCGCCGGGCCTCCCCATCATCGCCATCATCATCACGGTCGCCGGACTCGCACAGTGGAGGACACGCCAGAACAAATGAAGGAACGAGGGGGAGCGCCGCGGCGCTCGCATGCAGCGCCCTCAAGCGCTTTGGCTACTCGTGCGGGCGTTCTTCTTGGTCATGTGAAGGATCAACATGACTTCGCCCGATGTGTCGTCGATCAAGCGCTCTGATGTCTATCGCTCCGGACTTAGGCGTTGCGGTTCAACCGCTGAGGCGTTCGTCATAATGACGGAGCGCCGTGCTTCACCACTTGTAGAACCCTTCACCTGCCTTCTGGCCGGTCTTCCCCGCAGCGACCATCTGGCGCAGCAATGCTGGGGGCTCGAATCGTGGACCGATCTCCCGCGTGAGGTACTCAGCGATGGCGAGGCGGACGTCGAGCCCCACGAGGTCCGTGAGGCGAAGCGGCCCCACGGGGTGATTGTAGCCAAGCGTCATCGCCTTGTCGATGTCCTCGGCGCTCGCGACGCCCTCTTCGAGCATACGGATGGCTTCGAGCCCCATGATGATGCCAAGCCTGCTCGTGGCGAAGCCGGGCGAGTCGCGTACGACGATCGGCTCCTTGCCCATGCTCTGTGCAAGCGCGACGACACGTGCGGTGACCTCATCGCTTGTCCGTGGCCCGCGCACGACCTCCACGAGCTTCATGACCGGCACGGGGTTGAAGAAGTGCATGCCGATGACGCGCTCAGGATGTGGTAGTCCCTCGGCGATCGCAGCGATGCTGAGGCTCGACGTGTTCGTGGCGAGCACGCAAGTGGGACCGACGTGCTGCACGACGTCCGCGAGCACGCGGCGCTTCAGCTCCAGCTTCTCTGGGACGGCTTCGACCACGAAGTCCGCTCCACGCACGGCCTCGTCGAGCGGAACAACGACTCGGACGCGTGCAAGAGCCTCGTCGGCTTGGGCGCGAGTGACCTTGGTCTTCTCGACTGCCTTGTCGAGGGACTTGCGGATGCCAGCGAGTCCACGCTGCAATGCGTTCTCGTCGATGTCGCGCAGCGTGACGTCCGCATCCGCGAGTGCCGCGACTTGCGCGATGCCGTGCCCCATCGTGCCGGCACCGAGCACCGCCATCCTCAGCCTTACGCTCCGCTGGACCACACGGGGTCACGAAGCCTGGGCCGCTTGAACGTTGCGACGAGGAGCCAAACCATCGGACAACGATATCCCGACAGATGGCCGATTACGAGACGAAGCTCAAGCTCGGACGCAAGCTCAAGGGGACCGATGCGACGACGGCGAGCGATAACCAAGTGAGCGTGCTCTTCCGCGTTGACAGCTCGGGCCAAGACAAGCACGTCTCTCTTAGCATCGAGAGCGACGCGATGAAGCCAGACGATGTGGCCGCGGTCTTGCGTCTCCTTGCGGAGCAAGGCATCTTCACGTCGCAGAACTCGCGCACGTGGGTGAGCCAACCTCAGGCGAGCGAGGCCAAGCACGGCGCCAGCACGATGTGGCAAGGAGCCGACATCGACGCTCTCGCCAAGCAGGCCTAACGATGCTCTAACGACGTCCAGGATGGTTGGGTAACACTGCGCGGGCCGCCGCGCCCGAGCCCGCGAGGAGCACGACCCGACGGCGT
>JBAZZN010000055.1:0-12230 GCA_041658815.1 Thermoplasmatota archaeon | reverse complement strand
GTCGGGGTGCTCCACGAGTGGGTAGCCGATCTCGTCGCGGCTCACGACGACGTCCGCTCGGGACCATCCGCCCGTCTTCTCGGGGCCGTAGTCCTCCGTGAGGACCGCGTTGGTGCGGTCGTGGAGGACGGCGGCGCGCGCGAGGATCATGCCCAGCGTGATGACGCCTTGTCCGCCCGAGCCTGCGATACGGATCTCCGTCCTCACTTGGATCCCCCCAGTTTTCTTGCGAGGACCTCTTGACGACCAGCCGCGTAGGATGGGCGCTTCTTGTCCACGAAGTTGCCCACGACGATGGGGTCGTCCTGCGCCATCGTGATGCCAACTTTGCTCAAGTCGGCGTCGTGATCCACGATGGCGTGGCGCATGAAGTGGTCCATTTCCTTCACGGCCTCCGCGTAACCGTTCTTCTTGCCGTACCCCTGTGGGCAAGGCGAAATGATCTCGACGAGCGAGAAGCCCTCCACTTCGAAGGCGCGCTCGATGGATTGGCGCAACTGCCTGATGTGCAGCGTCGTCCAGCGCGCGACGTAGGGCGCGCCGCACGCGGCCACGATGTGCGGGATGTTGAAGGGCGTCTCGTAGTTGCCATACGGAGACGTGGTCGTGCGCGCGGCGTGTGGCGTCGTGGCCCCGAACTGGCCGCCCGTCATTCCGTAATTGAAGTTGTTCACGAGGAGCACCGTGATATCGACGTTCCTGCGGGCGGCGTGGATAAGGTGGTTGCCGCCGATGGTGGTGAGGTCCCCGTCGCCCGAGATGACGGCGACCTTGAGCTCGGGGTTCGCGAGCTTCATGCCGGTGGCAAATGGGATGGCGCGGCCGTGCGTCGTGTGGTACGAGTCGAGGTTCACGTATCCAGCGGAGCGGCCAGTGCAACCGATGCCCGAGACCGTGATGTGCTTCGCGAGGGGCGTCTTGGACGCTTCGAGCGCTTCCGCGTAACTGCGCAGCACGATACCAAGGCCGCAGCCAGGGCACCAGATGTGTGGGAAGCGTTCGGAGCGCAGCAGCGTGTCGCGGGGGTGATGCGTGGCGGCGACTGGGATGTTCACGCGGACAACCTCCTGAGGTCGCGTAGGATCTCTTGGGGAGTGATGAGTCGCCCTCCGGGGCAACCCAAGTGCTGGACGCGGCAGGAGGCGTACTCCCGCACGGGGTGCACCATCTGGCCGAGGTTGTGCTCCACGACGAGGATGGCGCGCACGTTCTTCGAGACGCGCTCGACGGCGGCGCGGGGGAACGGCCACGGCGTGATGAAGCGCAAGACTCCCACCTTGATGCCTTCCTTGCGGGCCTCTTGGACGGCCTGCCAGGCGGGGCCCAGGGTGGAGCCGTAAAGGACGATAGCGACTTCCGCGTCATCCATGAGGCGCTCCTCGGTCTCGATGATGTTCTTCTCGTTCTCGCGCACTTTGCGCACGAGGCGGCCCACGAGGTGCTCGTGCGTGTTCGGGTCGGTCGCGGGGTAGCCGCGGTCGTCGTGCGTGAGGCCCGTCATGTGGACGCGGTACCCCGCGCCAGCGATGGCCATGGGGGGCACGAGCTGGGAGGAATCGAAGGGCTTGTACTGGTCCTGCGGGACCGTGGGCACGGATCGTCGCTCGACGCGGATGTCTTGTGCGGGTGGGATGACGAGGCGGCTGCTCATCTGGCCCACTGCCTGGTCCGCCATCACGAAGACCGGCATGCGATAGCGTTCGGAGGCGTTGAAGGCGCGCACGGTGTGGTCGAACATCTCCTGCACGGTGCTGGGCGCGTACGCTATGCTCTCGTAGTCGCCGTGACTGCCGTAGTGCGCCTGAAGCATGTCGCCTTGCGCCGTGAGCGTGGGCAGGCCCGTGCTGGGGCCGCCGCGCTGGACGTCCACGATGACGCAGGGGGCCTCCAGCATGTTCGCGAGGCCGATGTTCTCCTGCATGAGGGAGAAGCCGGGTCCGGAGGTCGCGGTCATGGCCTTGGCGCCAGCGCAGGAAGCGCCGATGACGGCCGCGATGCTCGCGATCTCGTCCTCCATCTGGATGTACTGGCCGCCCACGAGGGGCATGCGGCGCGCCATCCGCTCCGCGATCTCGGAGGACGGCGTGATGGGGTAGCCCCCATAGAATCGGCAGCCGGCGGCGATGGCGCCCTCGGCGAGGGCGTCGTTGCCCTTCAGGAAGTGTTCGCCAGTCAGGATCGCTTTCTCATCAGCCACGGTTCTCGACCCCCACACTGAAGATGGCGAACTCGGGACAAACGTCTCGGCACATTCCGCAATCGACGCAGGCGGTCTCTTTGCCCGTCGCGACCTGCGGAGAACGGTATCCCTTCGAGTTCGCGACGTCGCCCTTCTCGAGGACGTCGAGGGGGCAAAGGTCCCAGCAGAAGCCGCATTCCTTGCAGCGTTCCGCGATGACGTGGACGCGCCCCTGTGGTCGCCGCTGGCGACCTGCGTCAAGGGGCGTTCGGGGCCGCGTGGCGGGAGCTGGGGTCCCCGGCTGCGGCTTGGGGCGTGGGAACGTTTCAGACAACGGCACGAAAGGAGTATGCGGACCTTGCAGCACGACGACCAACGGCATTCACCCCTGAGAGAGGACGAGGAAGGACTCCGACGGAGAGCGCTTCGACCAGCGCGTTCGCATGATCCTCGATGGCGCGACGCAGCTCCTCTTCGCGGCCTGCCGAAGCGTACTGATAGCGGAAGGCACCGCGGTGAGGCACTTTCTGTCGCATCACGAGGCCACGAGCGTGCATTCGCCGCAGGACCGTGTTCACTGTCGCGTACGTTCCTGGGCGGCCTTGCGCATGCAAGGCGGCGACCAGGTCGCTTGCGAGGGCGGGTCCAGATCGACGAAGGAGCGCCAGTAGCGTGGCTTCGAGGGGTCCAAGTGGGGACTCCATGGTCCTCAGACAGCTGCTAAGGCAGTACGTCTGATGAGGGTGAGTCGCAACAGTGTTGCGCCTTCTTCTCCCTCTTAGCATATGGGGAGAGGAGGGCCCTGAGGGCAGAACGGAGCTGCCGGCTGAAGGTGCTGCGGTCCATCTTGAGATCCTTGGCGATCTCGGAGCCCGTCAGGGCCCTTGAGCGGTCAAAATAGCCCGCCTCGAAGGCGGCCGTCAAGATGGCTTCCTGGCGCGTTGTCAGCGTGCGCTGGACCTCGCGGGCGGTCAGCAGGGAGCCGGCATCGTGGCCGACGCGCACGATCTCCGCCGAGCCATAGCGGCGACGCAGGGCCATGACGAGGCTGCGCGCGTGCTCCTCGTCCTGGGCGAGCAGCGTGATCGACTCGATGCCATCACGCACGCGCACGGCGAGCGGAACGCCCCCCTCCTCGGCGACGGCGGTGCGCACGCACGCGCTCTGGATGAGGGCTTGGCAGACGACGTGCTCGGGCGTCTGTTCGAGCACGCGGAACTGGGGGATGCGGTTCCCGTCGGAGAGGGAAGCGACGAAGGCGTCCAAGCGCTCCCCACGCACTTCCAAGATCTCGATGTGCCCCCGCTCTGGCATCCGCACGCTCTCAACGTACCGCAGCTCGATGCCGCCGAACTCGCGCGCGCGGGCAGAGAGCGGGCACTGGCCACAAGGCACATGGACGTCGAGGACGATCATTCTGTCATCATCTCCTGATCATCGCAGCACATCCGGCACGATGATGGAGCGCAGTCCCTCGCCGCGGCGCAAGCGGTCGGCAGCCTCGTTCACTTGGGAGAGTTGAGTGCGGGACGTCACGAGGGGATCGAGCTTGACGTGGCCGCGGCGCACCATCTCGACGATGCGGGGATAATCCGCTGGGCGGCAGCCAAGCGACCCCATTATGGTGTACTCGAAGAACATGACCTTCGCAGCCGGCAGCTCCGCGGGCTTCTCGCTGTAACCGATGAGGCACACGCGGCCACCGCGGCGAAGCGTCGAGAACGCCGTGTCGATGGTGGCGGGGCTTCCGACTGCCTCGATGGCCACGTCCGCGCCGCCGCCCGTGATGCGGCGCACGTCCTTGGCGAACTCCTTGGGCGAGCGCGTGGGGTTGATCGTCTCGACGGCGCCAAGCTTGCGCGCGACGTCCAGCTTGTCGTCGCGCAGGTCGATGGCGAGCACGTTGGCGCCGGAGGCCGCCGCGAACTGCACCGCGTTCATGCCCACGCCCCCACAACCCACGATGGCGACCCACTCGCCAGCGCGCACTTGCGCGCGGTTCACGACCGCGTGGTATGGCGTGGAGAGCGCGTCCGCGATGATGGATGCCTTCTCAAGATCAATATCAGGTGGCAGCGCGATGAGGTCCTTCTCTGGCGCGAGGACGTACTCCGCGAAACCGCCATCGACGTGGTTGCCGAACATGCGCATGTCCGCGCAGATGTTCTCGCGCCCCGTGCGACACGCTTGGCAGCGCCCGCAAGGCAGGACGGCGGGAAGGAGCACGCGGTCCCCCTGTTTCCACCGCGTGGAGCCGGGCCCCAGCGTTGCGACGGTCCCGCTCGTCTCGTGACCCAGGATGAGCGGCGGCTTCTTGGCCGTTGGAACGCCGTGGTCAAGGTAATGCAGGTCAGTGTGGCAGAATCCACAGGCTGCCACCTTCACGAGGACGTCGCCCGATCCAGGCTGGGGAACGGGGACCTTCTCGATGCTCAGTGGCTTGCCGGCGCCGTGGAAGACCGCCGCTTGCATGGTGTCAGTCAAAGGTCTCACTCCTCCTTCCATTCAGGCTTTCGTTTCTCCAAAAAGGCGCGGAGGCCCTCCTCCGCACCAGGTCCCGCCATGAGCGTGTCCAAGTAGATCCGCTCGGCCACATCCAGCGCGGCCCACGGCGAGGCGGCCGAAGCGCGGATGGCTTGCTTCATGCAAACGAGCGACGCGCGGCGCGTTCCCGCAAGGGAAGCCGCCATCGCCTCGACGGTCTTCTCGAGTTCTGCGTCTGGCACGACGCGATTGACGAGGCCCACGCTTCGCGCCGCCTCGGCGGTCATGGACTCCCCAAGGTAGAGCAGCTCGGCTGCTCGCTTGTCGCCAAGCACTCGGGGGAAGAACGCCGCGCCAAGGGGCGCGAAGACGCCCAGGCGCACTTCGGGTTGCCCCAACGTCGCGGTAGCGCTCGCGACCGCGACGTCGCACATCGCGAGCATCTCGAGCCCGCCTCCCAGGCACGCGCCATGCACTTGCGCGAGCGTGGGCACGGGAACGTCCCACAGCGCCTCAAGGACGCCGCGGAACTGCTTGAGCATGGGGCCAACGCTTTGCTTGAGGTGCTCCTCCACGGAGAGGCCAGCGCTCCACGCCTTGCCGCGCCCACGCAGGACCACCACGTGGGCGGAAGTGACCTCCCGCGAGCGGAGAGCCCGTGCGAGTTGTTCGAGGGTAGCGGAATCGAGCACGTTCACTGGGGGACGTTCCCACTCGACGCGGGCGACGACCCCTTGGCGACTGACGTTGACTGAACCAGTGGGTGGCATGGGGCTCACTCGAACAGGATCGACTCGACGAAGGTCTCCAGCATGAGGCGGGACTGCTCGTACCCGGACGACTTCTCCTCGAACTCGATCTGGATCGAGGGGATGGTCTTCTTCTCCAGCGCGCGCCGGTAAAGGACGAGGTCCTCACCCGCTGGCTCGCAGAACTTGGCCGTGAGGAAGATGACGCCGCCGGCCTTGTGCGACGTCACCCGGTCGATGATAGCGTCCTCCTTCGTCGTGGGCGTGCGGCACACGCCGATGTCGAGGCCCGCCTTCAGGTAGGCTTCCGCGAGGTCGCGCAGGGGGTCGTTCGTGGGCTTGATGGGGCCGTGCCAGCGCGTCTGCATCTGGAGCTCGTCGCCTATGACGTAGCAGCCCACGTCCTCCACGAGCTGGAGCAGGTCGATGGTGGGCTGCTCGCAGAAGGGGCCCACGATGAGCACTGGTACCGCGTCGCGCTGCTTGCGCTCCCGCTTGGCGAGCTCGCGGATAGCGTTCTCGAGCACGACGACGTGCACCTCGCGCGGGATGAGCGTCCCAAGCCGCTGGAGGAGGTAGTGCTCCACGGCCGTGATGCGCCAAGGTTGTGTGCGCTTGAGCGTCGCGAGCTGGGCGACGAGCTCGCGCTGGCGGTTGAACAGCTTGATCGAGGCCGCGAGGTCCGCGGCGTCGAACTTGCGCCCCGCCATGCCCTCTAGTTGCTCGATGAGGCGCCGGTACTCCGCGAGGAGGAATGGCACCGCGGCGCTCGTGTCGAAGTTCTGCGGCAAGTGCAGCATGTACGTGGGACGACCGCCCCACGTCCGCGCGAATATGCCTTCGAGGTTGCGGCTCACGTCGCAGATGTAGGGGAACACGAAACCCGAGAAACGGTCCAACTGGTGCGTCAGGGCCATTTCTAGTGTCGATTTGCTGATCGAGCACAGGAACGATCCCAAGGGCGCGTCCGCATGCGTGATCTCGTACCCTTCGCCACCACCCTGCACCGTCACGGGCAGCATGCCAAGCGAGTGCACGAGCTCCTGGGGCGTATAGACGGGGAACGAGGCGACGGCATGTCGGCCGCTGCGCGTCCACGCGTCCACGGTGGGCATGGTGGGGTCCTCGATGACCTCGCGCGCGAGCGCGAAGACATCATCGAGAGAGCGAGCTTGCGTGAACTCTGAGAAGTCGTCGCTGATCCGCCTTGCTGGCACCACGACGCGTTCTTCGGGGCCCACGTTGTCAATCGTGATGGGGACGCGCGTCATGCCATCCCCCTCCCGCTCGCGGGCATCGAAGGAGTCCCGCCGCGCGTCTTCTCGAGCCGCATGTGCGCCAGCATCGCGGCGCCGATGGCGGCGGCGTGATGCATGCGTGGATCCACGTGCACTTCGAGGCCGGTCGTGCGGCGCAGCGCCTCCACCATGCCCGCGCTCTGGACGAGTCCCCCGACGAGGACGACGTCTGGCTGGATGCCGACGTTCTTCATGAGCGCGTGGCCGCGCTCGGCCAGGGACATGAAGATGCCCATCAGGATGTCCTGGACGGGGACTTCCTCGGCGATGTAGTTGATGATCTCTGTCTCGGCGAGGACCGCGCACACGCTAGAGATGGTGCGGGGGTTCGTCGCAAGACAAGCCCGCGCCCCCATGTCTTCGGGAGGCACTTGGAGGTACTTCGAGCAGCGCTCGACGAACCGGCCAGCGCCGGCCGCGCACTTCTCGTTCATCTTGAACTTGAGGACGCGTCCGCGCTCGTTGATGGCTATCGCCCGCGATGACTGAGTGCCGATGTCGAGCACGTGCCTCGCCGCCGGGTGCAGGAAGACCGCACCGCGGGCAGAGGAAGTGATATCGCTCACCTGGAGATTGCGTTCCTCCACCGAGTAGCGCCCGAAGCCCGTGCTGCAGATGGATGCGATCTCGTCTGGCAAGAGGTTGGCGTCCCTCGTGAGCGTCTCGATGGCGGTCTTCGCCGCGACCGATGTCTGCCCTTTCGTGGGCAGCCACGTCGTCGCGAGCAGGCGCTTGCCATCCTCAAGGAGGACTGCTTTCGTGCTGCCAGCGCCCACATCGACTCCGCACGTGATCATGCTGCCACCTTCCCTGCGTCCGGGGCAGCCGCACGTTCTGCGGCAAAGAGCGCCGCACCGATGGCGCCGATGTGCTGCGAGAGGGGGTTCACGTTGACCTTCGTGCCGAGGCGCGCGTTGAGCGCCTGCACCATGCCTTCGTTGCGGGAGACGCCCCCCGTGAACGTGACCTCTTCCTCGATGCCCACGCGCTGGATGAGCGAGAGGCTCCGGTTCGCGATGCTCGCGTGGAGCCCCGCGATGATGTCCTTGGGGTCCTTGCCGCGCGCGAGGTAGGATTGGACCTCGGACTCGGCGAAGACGGTGCACGTGCTCGTGACCTTCATCGGTTTTCGCGCGGCCAGCGAGAGCGCGCCAAGCTCGGAGACGTCGTAGCCCAGCGCCCCAGCGCACACGTCAAGGAAGCGGCCGGTCCCGGCTGCGCACTTGTCGTTCATGGCGAAATCGACGACCTCGCCCGAAGCGTTCACGCGGATGGCCTTCGTGTCCTGGCCGCCGATATCGACGACGAGGCGCGTCTTGGGGAAGAGGAAGACGGCGCCCTTCGCGTGGCATGATATCTCTGTGATGACGAGCTGCCCGAACCGGACCTTGTAGCGCCCGTAGCCCGTGCCCGCGATGAACGCGAGGTCCTTGCGGGTCAAATGCGCCTCGACGAGTGCCGCGTCGAGGCTGCGTTCTGCGTCACGCACGATATCGACGCCCACTGGAGAAAGCGAAGTTCCGAGGATGCGTCCGTCCTGGAGGATCGCACATTTCGCCGTGGTGGAGCCCACATCGACTCCTGCGACGATGGGGGCTGCCATCAGGGCAGCCTCCCCATTGGCGCGACCTTGCGCCTGTGCTCGAGCGACTCGAAGAACGCATCCATGCGGTTCTTGATCTGCGCTGCCGCGAAGTAGCGGGGGTCCTCGTGGTCGGACTCGATGTAGAGCGCGGGAAGCCCCAGCTCCTTGGTCACGTACTCGCGCAGGTCCCCTTGGCCCGCGGTGAACGAGCGGCACGACTTGATGCCGTGGATGACGACGGCGTCCACGTTGTAGTCCTTCGCGTAGTCCGCGATGATCTTGCGTCGCATCTGCCACGATTGGTTCACGTACGCGCCGAGGCTGTACTCGGCGATGCTTTCGAGCGGGCGCGAGGGATCGTGACGGAATCCCAGGTCGAAGAGTCCGCCCACCTTGGGGTAAGTGGCGACCGCGCTCACTGCCCCCCACTTCTTGAAGAAGTCCCAGAACGTGCGGTAGTGCGGGTAGGGAGGAACGCCTTCGAGCAGGAGCCGGAAGCGCTCCTCGGGCACGGGGTAGCGCCCCTCTCGGATGCGCTCGTCGATCTCCTTGTTCACGAGTTCATAGAAGTCGGCGGCCTCGGGCGTGCCGCGGAGCACGTTGATCGGGAACATGTAGAAGACGGCCTCGAAGTAGGCCTCGATGGGGCTTGGCCGCGCGAGCCCGCGCTGCAAGAACTTGGCCCACCCTTCTTCCGCGCGCCGCGAGTGCGCCAGCGTGCGCTTGAGTTCCGCCATGTCGAAGGAGCGGCCCGTCTTCTTCTCCAGCGTCGCGATGAACTCGCGCAGTTGCGCGACGAGGTACTCGATGTCCTCCTTGTACGGCTTCTCGGTGCGCATGTAGGGCACGTCGAAGGTGACCATGGGAGCGCCGTGGATCTCCGCGAGGGCCTCCCACCACTTCACGTACACGTAGCAGCCAGAGAAACTGCACACGAGCAAGTCCGCCTTGGGGATGCGGCCAAACGAGGTTTGCCCGCCGTTCATGTGCATGCCGATATCGTTCTTCACGTAGCCGCAGATGTCGAGCCCGTACCCCATCGCTTCGGCGTTGAGGATGTTTGGCAACGACTCGTGCTTGATCGCGCAGTTGAGGGCCACGATCTCGGGGAACACTACCTCGTAGCCGAAGGCGCGGAGGATCTCGGTGAGGTTGCCGCCCACGAAGGCATAGGCCACGGGGTTCTTGGGCCCGCCGGCGGTCTGCAAGCGAGCGTAGTACTCGTCCACGAGCTGCTTTTGTCGCTCGCGGCCGGACCCGAGGAAGGCCCCCGGCGTGGGCGTGGCGGTGGCGCTCATAGGGCTTTCCCACACTGGCCGCAGAACTGGAATCCCTTCGGAAGCCCCGCGGTGCCGCAGGCGCCGCACGTGCGCATCGGTGGGCCGTGCACGAACTCGCTCGAACCGCCAGTCGCCAACTTCTCGCGCAGCTTCGCGACGCCTGGAGGACGCTTCTGCGTGAAGGCCGTCATGCCCTCATAGGGCTCCGCCGTGGCGAAGTGGAGCGTGAGCCAGTCGCGGCCGTGGCCGATGGTCTGTGACCAAGCCATGTCCTTCCAGAAGTTCACTTGCTCCTTCGTGTACCGGAGGCACTCGGGGAACATGCCAAGGAGCCGGTCGGACATGGCACGAACGGCGCGGTCCAACTCGGTGAGGTCGATGGCGTAGCCGTCCTCCCCCTTGAGCGCCTTCTTCTGTTGCTCGGCCGTCGCCTCCGGAACGAGGCGACCAGCGTGTGTGACGGATGGCACGACCTGATAGACGAGGCCCCACTGCTCGGCCTTGCGAGCGGGGACCTGCTCGTTCAACATGAGCATCGCGCGGGCCCTGCGGTCGCCCACCGCGAGCGGGAGCCACTGCGTCGCACCGCCGCAAGCCACGGATCCCACACCCACGCCGACTTGGCCCAAGTACGCGTGCTCGGCAGCGACGGAGAGGTCACAGGCGAGGTGAAGCTCGTTCCCGCCGCCCACGGCCATGCCGTTGAGGCGCGCGATCGTCGGCTTCCCACAGTGAAGAAGAGCTTCGACCGCGCCGCGGAAGAGGCCCATGTACTTCCAGTACTCGCGTGGCTTCTCGGTGTAGCGCGTCGCGTACTCCTTCACGTCACCACCCGTGCAGAACGCGCGCTCGCCGGCGCCCGTCAGCACGATGACGCCGACGGCGTCGTCCAGCGTCGCGTTGTTCACGGCAGTGATAAGCTCCTGAAGCGTGGACGTGGAGTAGGAATTGTACATCTTGGGGCGGTTGAGCGTGATCGTTGCGACGCCGTTCGTGACGGCGTAGCCCACGTCACGCAGGCCCATCTGCTTGTCCGAGCGAGCTGCAAGGGGGTCGTGCGTGCCTTCCATTATCCTCACCAACGAGGGAACGGCGATGCCGCCCCGCCCCCGGACATGGCGAGGGTGGCACTACCATTGCTCCGAACCTGTTCGGAAGCACGGCGAGAAGGTCATGCGTTCCCGTGGGCTTGGGAGGACCTCATTGGCCGCGGCAAGTGGCGCCCGTGGCGGGCGTGGCGTGGTCTGGAACGTATTACGAACGTATTACGGGGCGTTGGGGGCGCACGCACACGAGCCAGCATGCGTACCCACGTGCTATCGTCCCAGGAAGCGCTGCACGAGGGCCCCGGAGTACAAATCCTCCCTTGGAATCGAGGCACAGGTGCGCGCGCGTGAACCACGCCAAGACGCAAAGAAGCCAAGAAACCAAGCCGACCGTCAGATCGCCCAGCGTCTTGGCTTCTTGGAGTATTGGCTTCTTGGCGTGGATCAGGAGCCGTCACAAGCAGAACAACCCGGGATCCCGTGAGTTGGACTCCCACGTTCCCTGGGAAGGTTTGCGTCCCGGGGCCCTGCACGAGTCAACGACCAGGTATGATGAATGGTCCCTACGTAGATTACCATGAATGGCTGGGTGGACCGCAACACCTATCTTCGGGACCCGCATTCGCGGGCCTGGCAAACGAGGCCAAGGTGGACTCACTGAATGATATCACGACAGAATATGAAGAGCCGTTCTGGCATGCGCATCTCACTCTACGGCCTCCTGCTCGTCATCGGCTTGGCGCTGGGGCCAGCCCTCGCGTCCGCGCTCGGGACGGCTGACGTCGTGGCCGAGAAGGCTCTCGTTCCCCCCGTGATGGACGGGAACGCGAACGACCCCGCGTGGGTCACCGCGCAGGTCCTCACGCTCACGACGGTCGAGAACGAGAACCATACGGTGCCGCCAGCCAGCGTCACCGTCACCATGAAGTTCGCGTACGATTCGAAGTACGTTTACGTCCTCGCCCAGTGGCCGGACGCCTCGTGGAGCGTGTACAAGCACGCGTGGGCCTTCGACGCCGCGACTCACAAGTGGGCGGTGCCCAGCGCCGATGAGGACCGCTTCGCCATCATGTGGGATCACCCACTCTTCCCGGTCAATGACTTCCTCCCCCTCTCGGGATGCAAGGGCGTGTGCCACAGCAGCAACAAGGCCCCCGCTGGCAGCGAGGTCGCCACCGCGAACGAGTCGTTCCTGAGCACGAACGCAGCCAACGAGAAGATGGACCTCTGGCACTGGAAGGCCGCGAGGACCTCCGCCGCCGGAACGGCTGACGACCAGGGCCTCAAGTACGACTTCTCGGGCAAGCTCGAAGCTGCCCGGCCAGCTGACGCCAAGACGACCGGCGGGCCCGCTGACAACAAGCAGACCGTCAACAACGTCACCATCCCGAAGTACTACAAGCCGCTGGCGCTCACCGAGAATGAGGCGGCCTTCATCCTGAAGTCCGACGTGGACTCCGGGAAGGCGCTGCCAATCCACTGGGTGGACGACGCAGGGACGCTCTACTACACGGCAGGCGGCGTCAACACGACCGTGCCAGCGACCAAGGTCATTCCCGGCTACATCCTCTCCCGCTGGGACGGAAGCCGCGGAGACATCGATGCAGCG
>JBAZZN010000054.1:0-12389 GCA_041658815.1 Thermoplasmatota archaeon | reverse complement strand
GCATCTCGTCGTGCACGCTCGTGGGGCGCTCCCCCATGATATTGATGCGGAAACCAGCTTCAGCCGTGACCTTGATCTCGGTGAGCGCGTCCCCCAGGCTGGGCGTGCGTTTCTGGCCGTCGAGCAAGTACACCTTTGGCACGATGGACGTGAGCGTGCCCTTCTCGGCGTCCGCGGTGAGGTTCAGCGTGCCCGCGCGTTCGACGCCGTCCTCGCCAGTACGCAGGAGAACGGACTGGGAGAAACTGCCCAGTTGGCTGTTCTGGTACTGCGTCAGGGCGTAGTACTCGACGTCCCGCCAGGAGAAATCGATGGTGGAGGTCGAGCCGAACTCTCCCTTGAGGCCAGCGACCGCTAGTATGAACGAGAACGTGTCGTCCTGCTCGGTCACGTCCAGGCTCAGGAGGTCAGCACCGTCGGTCTCGCCGCTCACGGAGAATGGGGTCCCCGCGGCGCCTGGGGCCCCCAAGTCGAGGACCGTGTCGCCCTTCTCGTCGCTGAGGAGGTGCATCGTCCCCACGGCTTGTGCGCTCGCTTGCGGCAGCGGCGCGAGGGGCAGCAGGAATGCGGCGGCGATGACGAGGGCGAGCCTCATAAGCCTCAAGCCGAAGCACGGGTGGGCCTTTCAAGGCGCTTGTGGCGCGGTCGTTGAACAGGAGAGGGGCCCCCCACGCCCCAAACCCTTCATCCGCAACCTCACGCTTCGCCGCCCTCGATGGGCTTCTGGGCCAGGCTCGAGGACCGCATCCTCGCCCTCCAGGCGGACCGCGCGCGGATGGCCCGATACTTTCAGGTCGCTTATTGGGTCGCGACCGCGTTCATGGTCTTCGGCATCGCCGCGACATTCCTCATTTGGTCCGGGAGGTGGCGGCTGTGAGGTTGCAGCTTGGGATCCTCGTGGTCGTCCTACTCTTGCCAGTGGTCGCCGCCGCGCCCGCGCAGGTCACCCTCACGTCCGCGAACGGGACGTGGAACGGCCTGAGTGAGGCCGGAGTCGAGAACGGCACTGCCCTCGTGTGGGTCCCGCAGAACGCGCGCATCCACGACGTCCTCGCGTGGTCCGCCGATGGGTCCAGTGGCACGGCTTCGTGGCGTGCCGAGGGCGCGGACGCGCTGCGCGTTTCCGCACCCCCCAACGCGACGAGCGTGCAGGTGGACTACGACTTCTCGGGCACGTCGCTCACCCTCGCGCGGTTCGTGGCGCCCACGCACGTCGATCGATTGACGTTCACGGTCCGGCCGCCGGGAGGCCAACGCGTCGAAAGCCAGAGCGTCGCGTTCGAGGATAGCGGTGACGGAAGCTATCATGCGGAGCTCGTGAACGTCCCCCAAGGCGCGAGCGTGAGGATCCGCGTCGTGGACGCTGACCGCGTGGGCGAACTTCCGCTCCTTGCCGCCCTCGCCATCGTCGCGAGCGTCACGTTCCTCGCTGCGCTCGCGTGGCACCAGCTCCGATCGCCCGCCCCGCGCGGGGGCGCCACGCGCTTCCTCGACCACTTGATGGAATTGCAAGCGCGCCTCGTGCCGCCCATCATCGCGTTCGCGTTCCTCAACATATTCTACTTCGTCGCTGGACTACGCGTCATCGAACTCTTCGGCCGGTGGCCCATCGTCATCCCCACGCTCTCGACCAACGGGAGCCTCGCAACGCGCGCGTTCGACGCTTTCGCCGAGCGCCAAGTGCCAGCGGGCGTGCAGCTCGTCGTGCTTCGCCCCATCGACGCCGTGCTCGCGCAGGTCCAAGTCGCGCTGTTCCTCGCCTTCGTCACGGTTCTCCCTCTCATCCTCTACGAGCTGGTCGCCTTCTTGGGCCCCGCACTCAAGGCGCGCGAGCGGCGCATCGCGCTTCGCATCCTGCCCGTAGTGTTCGGCCTTTTCCTCGTGGGTTCGGCGTTCGGTTACCTCACGATGTCTCCGCTCATGATCAAGACGCTCTACGACTTCGCGCCATCCGTGGGCGCCACTTCGTTCCTGGGCGTGGGCGACCTCGTCAGCTTCTCGCTCATCGTGGTGCTATCGTTCGGTCTTGCCTTCGAGCTGCCCATCGTCATGTATGCGCTCTCGCGTTTCGGCGTGGTGCAAGCCAAGACGTGGCGCAAGTACGTCCGGCACGCCATCGTCATCATCGTGGTCGTCGCCGGCCTCCTCACGCCCGACCCCAGCATCGTGAGCCAGATGCTAGTCGCATTCCCAGTCACGGCGCTCTACGTCTTGGGCATGTTGGCGGCCATGTGGGGCGAGAAACGACGAGGGAAGGCTGGCGCAGTGGGCCAAGCGGCGATGGCGTGAGGGCGGGCTACTTCATAGCCTCGAATAGCACGACCGCCCCCCGCATGAGCGGCGTCGCCGTCACGGTGGCAAAACCAGCTTTCTTCATGCGCGCGACGAGCTGGTCGGGCGTCTCGACGCGCTCGACGGACACCGCGAGGTAGCGATAGGCTTCCTTGTCACTTGATAAGAGACCTGCCACCGCGGGCATCAAACTGTAGAAGTAGAAGCGATAGAGCGGACCAAAGAGCCGCCCCTTGGGGCGCCCGATCTCGAGGCTCACCAGCTTTCCTCCCGGGCGGAGCACGCGGCGTGCCTCAGCGAAGAACGCATCAAGATCGCTCAAGTTGCGGAGGACGAACGCGTTCGTCACGCCCTCGAACGTCGCGTCGCGCGCAGGGACGACGATGCCGCTCGCCTGAACGCTCGTCGCGCCCTTCCCACGCCCGATAGCGAGCATGTTCCGAGCGAGATCCACGCCCAAAACGCGAGCACCCGGCGCGGCCCGCTCAAGAGCCAAGGACAAGTCGCCCGTCCCCGCCCCCACGTCAAGGAAGGGGCCCACGCCACTCCCACGGGCGGCCCGCGCGGCGCGGCGCCGCCAACGCTGGTCCATGTTCGCCGCCATGAGGCGATTGACGAAGTCGTATCTGGGCGCGACTCGGTCGAACATCCCCCTGATGCGGTGCTCCTCTGGCACGACGCGGTCACCGTGTCTCTCCCTGAAGAAGCTCACTGACGATATCCGCCAAGAGTCGCCTTAGCGAAAAGGAGATACCTCAGATGACAAATCGGCTGGGTTGACCCCTCATCACTGCGAGATATCGCGGCGAGGGGAGACTCGGGTGGAACTACGATGAACCGCATCCTGACCGTCGCCATCACGTGCATGATGGCCACCATCGCCCTGGCCGGCTGCACGGGCAACAACACCCCCACGACGCCTACTGGCGGCACTGGGGGGCTCTCCTCCGCCATCGCCACCGCCAGCCCAATGACTCCCGCGGTGAACCAGCCCGTCAACTTCGACGGTTCGGGCAGCGGGACCAATGCGAAGACCATGACTTGGGTCTTCGGCGACGGTGCCAACGGCACGGGCACGACGGTGTCCCACGCGTATGCCGCGCCGGGCCACTACATCGTGCGCCTCAGTGCCTCGGACGGCTCGAAGACCGTCACGAACGACGCGGATCTGCTCTATCTCATGGTTTTGCCCGCAGTGAGCATCACCGGATCCACCAACGCGACCAACATCCCACCGGTTGCAGACATCACGACGTCGGCGGCCGTCCTCCAGGCGGGCGGTTCGACCACCGCTAACGGGACGGGGTCCTACGGTTGGACCGCGAACCCTGACTACAACTCGAC
Source organism: Thermoplasmatota archaeon (assembly GCA_041658815.1). Classification (GTDB taxonomy): domain Archaea; phylum Thermoplasmatota; class SW-10-69-26; order JACQPN01; family JAJPHT01; genus JAJPHT01. The sequence continues at coordinate 8,753 of JBAZZN010000054.1, read as the reverse complement.
AGTCGGTCCCACGCCCGACAACCAGCCAGTCGCGAAGGACTACGCTGGGATCTCGGAATACTCGTGGGACTTCGGGGATGGCTCCGCCATCGTCACGGGGAACGCGACGGTCGCAGGAGGCGTCATTCACACATATGCGAATCCTGGCGCGTTCCCGCTGAAGCTCACCGTCACGTCGGGCAACTCAAGCTCGAGCGCTGTCGGGACCATCGTGGTCCTCTCGACGCCGCCGACCGTCGGCGGCTTCAAGTCGAAAGACACGTTCGTCACCGCGACCATCTCAGGCCCGCAGTCCTTCGACCCTGGTTTCGACTACGAGACAGCGGGCGGCACCGTCATCGAAGCGACGTACGACCGCCTCTTCACGTATGACCACGGCGACACCGCGAAGCCTGTTGGCCAACTTGCTGCGAACGTCCCTACCCTTGCCAACGGCGAGGTGAAGAACAACGGTCTGCGCTACGAGATCCCGCTCCGCACCGACGCCAAGTTCCAGGACGGGACGACCGTCGACGCCGCTGCCGTGAAGTTCTCGCTCGATCGGCTCATCCTGATGGGTGACCCATCGTCCGCCGCGCTTCCCGTGCTCGCGCCAATCGTGAAGGGCGGCGTCGAGTATCTCACGAAGGGCAACGCGCACTACCTCGACCGAACATGGTACCTCGACCAGAAGGGCATCGAAGTCATCGATGCGACGCATGTCGCTATCAACCTCCCTGGGCCCGACCCTTCCGTCGTGGCCCGCTTGGCGTTCGCAGCGACTTCCATCGTCAGTCCGACCGCGGTCAAGGCGGCCCACAGCGAGCGCTCGCCGCTTTGGGGTGTCGCATCGACGGTCGATGGCCTTCCCCCCGCTGGGAAGGCGACGCGCGACCCGTGGATGGATGCTAACACTGCTGGCAGTGGCCCGTACAAGCTTCGCCAATGGCTTCCCAACGACCGCGTCATCCTTGACCGCAACGACGCTTGGACCGGGGCAAGACCCGCGATGAAGACGGTCATCATCTGGTACGTGGATGACCTCAACACACGCATCCTGCTGCTGAAGAACGGGGACGCGGACGACATCTACGTCCCTGTCTCGGACATCGCACGTGTCACGCCCACGATCTCGTCGGTCGCGCACATCGTCAACTCGCAGACGCTCACCATCGGCGCGGGCTTCTTCACCTACAATGTCTCAGATCCCAACGAGTGCCCCCAGGTGGCGGGCGCCTCGGATTGCACGATGTTCGCAGACCAGAAGGTGCGCGAGTTCTTCGTGAAATCCTTCGATTACACGGATTTCCTTGGCAACGTGTCTAAGGGCAACAACCTGCCGATCGCCGGTGTCATTCCACGCGGCCTGGCTGGTTATGATGAGAACCTGCCGGCTTACCAGACTGATGTCACGGCCGCGAAGGCGGCCCTGGCGGCGTCGCACATCGCCGGGAAGGAGGTGACCGTGGACGTTTCGTGGAACACGGGCAACAAGGTGCGTGAGGGTGCGGCCAACATCCTGAAGCGCACGGTGGAATCCGCTTCGGACGGCAAGGTCCACATCAACCTGAAGCCGCTGAAGTTCAATGATCTCCTTACGAACACACAGCACCAGGGAGTTGCGATGTGGTTCCTCGGCTGGGCGCCCGACTACATCGCGACCGACGATTACATCAAACCATTCCTGCAGACGGGTGGTAACTATCCGTTCAACCAGGCATTCAGTGACGCTGCTATCGACGCGGCCATCGACAAGGCCGTGGGCATGACGGATCCCGCGGCCCAGGCCAACGCCTGGAAGGAGATCAACAAGATGGCCGTTGACAAGTACGTGGATCTCTTCCTCTACCAGGGAAAGCAGGTGCACGTCGAGCGGTCCTACGTCACGGGCTACTACTTCAGCGCAATGCACTCAGGCCAACCCAACGTCGGAGACTACACCACGGTCGGCAAAGCGTGAGCGAGACCTGAGGTGCGGCGTCCACGAGCGCCGCACCTCCCCCCATCCGAGGGAACCCGTTGAAGTTCTGGACGTATCTCCTTCGTCGCCTCATCCTCGCCATTCCGGTCATCCTCGGGATCACACTGATCACGTTCAGTATCTCGTGGGAGGCGAACCAAGGTGACATGTCGCGTGCGTACATCAGCGCGAAGATGACTGCAGCGCAAGTGCAAGCCGTGAAGGAGGCGCACGGCTTCGACAAGCCCTTCTTCGTCCAGTACTTGACGTATCTGCGCGGCCTCGTGAATGGAGACCTCGGGATCTCGCACACTCAGAACGACCGACTCATCACCCAGGTCTTCGCTGACTTCTTCCCCGCGACGCTTGAGCTTACGCTCGTGGCAGTCGTCATTGCCCTCGTGGGTGGCGTCTTCCTTGGGACATTGAGTGCGACGCAGAAGGACAAGCCGGTGGACCACGCTACGCGTTTTCTCGCGTTGGCAGGCGTGAGCGTGCCAATCTTCTGGTTGGGCTTGCTGATGAAGTTCGCGTTCGCGACTTCGTTCCCACAAGACATTGTCGAGAGGGCGAGCGCCGTCGGCAAGACGGTGTTCCTCTTCCTCGCCCTCCTCGTGCCCGTTGGCATCGGGTTCTTTGCGGCCGAGGCCATGCAGCCTCGGGCACTCTCGTGGAACCGCATCTTCGGCCGGCTTTCGGTCCTTGGCGTCGTCGGCGGGCTCATATTCTTCTTCGGTTGGTCATTCGTCTTCGCCGTCTTCGTGAGCTCTGTCATCGTCGCGTTCGCGCTCGCTGCGCTCGTGAAGGTACGCGGGTGGTCGCGCATCCCGAAGAGGATCGTGTGGGCGATCCTGGGGGGAACGCTGCTTGTCTCGGCCATCGTGGCATTCTCCGGTGTCGGCTCGATCGTGGTACACGACATCTTCGAACTTGTGCCGCGCCTGCCGTTGGGTGGACGCATGTCCAACGAGATCCTGAACCCGCCGGAGGCGCACCCTTCCGTCACCCACGGCCGCACGGGCCTGTTGCTCGTGGACACCGCGCTTGCTGGTGATTGGGTCGCGTTCAACGATGTCGCGCAGCACCTAGTGCTGCCGGCGATCACGCTGGGCTATTTCTCGCTCGCCATCATCGCCCGCATCATGCGCGCGAGCATGCTCGAGATCCTCTCGCTCGACTTCGTGCGGACCGCACGCGCTAAGGGGATCCCGGAGCGCGAGGTCATCCGTCGCCATGCGCGCAGGAACGCGCTCATCCCCATCGCCACCGTCGTGGGTCTGACATTCGGGGGTCTTCTTGGTGGCGCGGTGCTCACTGAGACGATCTTTCAGTGGCCAGGCTTGGGCCGGTGGTCCACACAGGCGATCGGCTCTGGCGACGCCCAGAGCATCATGGCGTTCACGCTCTTCGTCGTGATAGTGTACTTGATCGCGAACCTCATCGTCGATCTGCTTTACAGTCTTCTCGACCCGCGGGTAAGGCTCTCATGACGACCCCCCTTCCACCCACGGGTCACGTCGCGCCGCGCCAGCGCGGATTCCGTTTCCTCTGGTATCGTGTCCGCAAGAGCCCGCTCACGCTCATCGGGTTCGGTCTCATCGTCATCTATCTCCTGCTCGCGATCTTCGCGCCGATACTCGCCCCTGTGCCCGCTGAGCAGCGGGGTGACGCATACGCGCCCGTTGGCCACGAGGGCGAGGACATCCTCCCCGCGCCTTGGTTCACGAACGTCAACAATCCGGTCGCGTGCGCCTCCAAGTGGCCGATCCCGGTCATCGGCTGGTTCGACCACAGCGCGACGATGACCTGCCCCTTCGGCACGAGCAACCACGGCGCGGACATCTACTATGGAGTCGTGTGGGGGGCCCGCATCAGCGTCGCGATGGGCGTCGGCGTCACCATGACCGGCGTCATCATCGGCCTCGTGCTGGGTCTCCTCGCGGGGTGGTACGGCGGGTGGCTCGACGAGATATTGCTCCGCATCACGGACATCTTCCTTTCGCTGCCGCTCCTTGTCCTCGCGATCGCGATCATCGTCGCCTTCCGCAACGCGAGCCTCTGGAGCGTCGCGTTCGCGCTCGCCATCGTCTGGTGGCCCACGTACACTCGACTGGTCCGAGGGCAAGTCCTCGTGATCCGCGAGAACCAATACATCGAGGCCGCAAAGGCATCCGGCCTCCCGGACTGGTACATCCTGATCCGCCACGTGACGCCAAACATCCTCAGCCCCATCGTCGTCCAAGCGACCCTCGACATCGGCTCCGTCGTGCTCACCGCCGCCGCGCTCTCTTACATAGGCTTCACCAGCAACTCGCCGCTCCTCCCCGAATGGGGGCGCCTCGTCGCGCTGGGCCAGGACTACATCGCCACTGGGCAGTGGTGGACGGTCGTCTTTCCGGGCCTCGCGATCTTCGGATTCGTCCTCGGGTTCAATCTGCTGGGCGACGGTCTGCGCGACCTCCTCGATCCGCGGGGGGCCCGCTGAATGGCAGACGAGGACGTCCTCATCGATATCCGCGATCTCTCGCTCCACTTTGACACGTACGCGGGCGCCGTCAAGGCACTAGACGGTGTCGAACTGGCCGTTCACCGCAACGAGACACTGGGCCTCGTTGGTGAGAGCGGTTGCGGCAAGACCGTGACCGCGATGACGATCCTCCGGCTCCTCGCGAGCCCACCTGCGGTGTACACCGGCGGCCAAGTCATGTTCAGGCGCGGGACCCAAAGCGACGAGATCGACATGCTTCGGGCGTCCATGCAAGAGATCCAGTCGATCCGCGGGAACGAGATCAGCATGATCTTCCAGGAGCCCATGACGAGCCTCAACCCCGTCATGCGCGTGGGCGACCAGATCGCCGAGACGATGCTTCGTCACCAGGACTTGGGCTTCCCGAAACCCAGCGACCTCGAACGATATCTCGAATCCCGTGGCTGGCGCCTCACCAAGAAGCTTCGTGGTCGGCGCTCCGAAGCGATGCGCCGCGCGGCTGAGATGCTGGGGCGCATCGGATTGGCTGACCCCGTCGCGATGCTGGAACGTTATCCTCACGAGCTTTCCGGCGGGATGCGCCAGCGGATCATGATCGCGATGGCGCTCTCGTGCCGTCCCCACCTCCTTATCGCGGACGAGCCGACGACGGCGCTCGACGTCACGATCCAAGCGCAGATCATGGATCTCATGAAGGAGCTCAAGCGCGAGGAGAAAGCGAGCATCCTCCTCATCACGCACCACCTCGGCATCGTCGCCGAGATGTGCGATCGCGTCGCCGTCATGTACGCGGGCTCGGTCGTGGAGCAGGGCATGACCAACGACATCTTCCACAAGCCATCCCACCCGTACACTGTGGGGCTCCTCCGCGCCATCCCGTCACTTAGCGGCCCCAGAGAAGAACTCCCCGTCATTCCTGGGCGTATCCCCGACCTCATCGACCCGCCCTCAGGCTGCCGCTTCCACCCGCGCTGCCCGTACGCGATGCCCGAGTGTGCCAAGAAGCGGCCGCCGCCCCACGACGTGGGGAACGGGCACAATGTCGCCTGCGTCCTCTACGACGGGACGCACGTCGTGCCTGAGGCGTTGAGGAACGCTGGCGTAAGGGAGGGGGTCGCGTGATCGATGACGCGCTTGTCCAAGTGATGGACCTGAAGAAGACGTTCCCCGTGCGCGGCGGCATCCTTTCGCGCACCCTGGCGGAGGTGCGCGCCGTCGATGGCGTGTCATTCTCCGTGAAGCAAGGAAAGACGCTGGGCCTCGTGGGCGAGTCGGGGTGCGGCAAGACGACGGTGGGGCGCACACTCCTACGCCTCACGCCCACCACGTCAGGACGCATCATCTATCGGGGCGCTGACATCACGAACATCAAGGGCCGCGAACTGCGCGCGCTCCGCCGAAACATCCAGATCGTCTTCCAAGATCCCCAATCAAGCCTCAATCCGCGTCTCACCGTGCGCGAGATCATCGCTGAGCCGCTCCGATTCACGACCGACAAGTCGCGAAAGGAGGCGAACGCATCGGTCCTCGACCTTCTGGAACGCGTCGGGCTCAAGCCCGATCACGCGGACCGATATCCACACGAGTTCTCAGGTGGCCAGCGCCAGCGCATCGGCATCGCGCGCGCTCTCGCGTCGGGACCAGAGTTCATCGTCCTCGACGAGCCGACGAGCGCGCTCGACGTGAGCGTGCAGGCGCGACTCCTCAACCTCCTGCGGAAGCTCCAAAGCGAGATGGGGCTCGCGTATCTCTTCATCAGCCACGATCTCAGCGTCATCCGCTACATGTGCGACGAGATCGCCGTCATGTACTTGGGGCGCATCGTCGAGCAGGCACCCACGAACGAGCTCTTCGCATCCCCGCAGCACCCCTACACGCAGGCCTTGCTCTCTGCCGTGCCGATCCCCGACCCTGAGTTGAAGGCCAAACGCATCATACTCACTGGGGACGTGCCATCGCCCGTGAACCCGCCTGCCGCCTGCCGCTTCAACCCGCGTTGTCCCCGCGCGCAAGATGTCTGCCGCAAGGTCGATCCGCCACTCGAAGAGAAGAAACCAGGCCAACTCGCCGCTTGCCACTTCCCGGGCGAGGCGACGAAGTGGCCCGTCACTCAGCCTGGCAAAGCGAAGGTCACCGATGGATAGCGACGGGGCGCGGGGCGGCACTGCCGAGTTGGTGCGTGCCGCAGGGGTCGGGCGGCGCGAGCACTGTGGGCGGTTGGAGTCTTCGTTTCTTGGGTTCTTGGCGAGACGGACACGCGTCCCTATCGCCAAGACACGAAGAACCCAAGAATCCAAACTTCTGGAGCGAGCCCGCCTCATTGTGATAGCAGTCCTGTTCGCAGGATGCACGCTTCCTTGGCAAGGCGACGGCCCAGCCACGACGACGGGTCCGACGAGCGTCACGCCAGTCCCTGAAGGCCCGCCCCTCGTCTTCGGCGGCAACGTGCGCGACATCATCGATGGACATGTGCCCGAGGGCGCCACCGTGCGCATAGACCTCGCACAGAAGCAGCCGTGCCAACGCGAGGGCATCGTGTGGGCCGCGTGGCCCGCTGACGCCTCGGCGAGTGGCCGCTTCGGCCCGCTCGAAGTACCTCGCCCCAAGAGCAATGACGTCGCTTTCTTCGTGCACGCCACGGCACCCGGGTACAACGACAAGTCCCTCTTCATCGGCGCGGCAGAAGCGCGCGGAGACCTCGGGAACCTGACGCTCGACGTCACGCCCACCGTGACTCTCCGCGGCACCGCGCCGCCTGGCACCGTCATCGCGTTGGAGGACTCGCCCTTCCCACGGCTCACGGTGGCAGACGCGGGCGGCGTGTTCGTCATCGGAGGAGCACCTGCACTGGAAGCCAGCTTCGTCGCGGGGACGGACGTGCCGTTCACGGATAGGGTGCGTGCGCCCCAGAATATCACGGTCCCCAAGTCAAACGGCACGGGGTGGCAACTTGAGGGCCGACTCGTGACCACGAGCGGCGCGCCCATGGCGGCCGACATCGTCGCGTGGAACGGGACCACGCTTTGGAGCGCGGCGCGCGCCAGCGATAGCGGGGTGTTCGTGCTGCCGATAGCGCCGCAAGGCGTCGCGCTGCGCATCGAAGCGCGCACCTGGGATGGGCACTACGGCGCGACGCTCACCCAGGACGTGCAGGGGCCGCCAGCGACGAGGGCGACGCTCGTGATGCGGGCGCTGTGCTGAAGCGGACTGCGCGTGGGCACGAACGGCATTTCACCACGGAGACGCGGAGAACGGAGACGATGGGGGCCAACGCACTGTGCCAAGGAGAGAGACGGAGTTGGCTACTGCGGTGTGTCGGATGCCATGGCGAGGGAGCGAGCTCGCCAAACCTCCGTCTCTCTCCTGGCCGCTCGAATGTGAGGTGTGCTCCTCCGGTCTCCGTGTCTCCGTGGTGAGGAAGTGAAGTGCGGACCACTCAATCCCCACGCTTGGGCACGTGGCTGCCCGTGCTGCCGCCGCGCGCCATCTCCTCGATGAGGTGGATCTGCGCGACCATGCGGCGCTCGAATTCCTGAGCGCGCTTCACGTCCAACTTTCCCGTGATGACCATGTTCTGGAACTCCATGATCTTCATGCGCAGCCGTGTGTGCTCGGCTTGGCACTCGTGGAATCCCATGCTGTCGGGCAGCGGCCGCAAGTACTGTGATTCCAACTCGCTCTCGAGCTTGGCCGCGTTCGCCTCGCGCTCGATGGCCTTGCGGGCGCGGCGCTGTTCGGGCGATTCTTCCGTCATACTGCGGCGATGGGAGGAGGCCGTACAAAACGGTATGGCGAGTTCAAGTCGAGGAGAAGTGCGCGCTGGCGATGCGGAGCCCATCCTTCGTGCGGACGAGCGCCATCGTGGCATGCTTCGTGGCGACCTTGGGCGTTCCCCACATGTCGCGCACGTGCAGGTCGTACGCGTAGCTGAGGAGGAGGACGTCGTCGGATGGTTCGGTGATCTGGATGTCGTGGGGCTCCACGTGCTCGATGAAGGAGCGCGCGAAGTCGCGCTCGAGGCGCACGCGGATGTCGAGCCAGTCCTCGGAGCGTTCACCATCGCTGAAGGTGACGAGCGCGGGGGGCACGCGCAAGTACAGGTCTGCCGCGTGCTCGGCATCGCGGGCTTGCGTCGTCTTGGCCCAACGCTCGAGGAACGTGCGGACCTCGCCCTTCTGGTCCATCACTGATGCCTTGGGTCTTCCCCTATTGAAGGTTCCTGGTATGATGGCGGAATGGACAAGGGGGGTTAACGACGTCCAGGATGGTTGGGTAACACTGCGCGGGCCGCGCGCAACGAGCCCGGCCATTTCTTTTCGATCAGCG